>JAABPS010000178.1 GCA_011391835.1 Desulfobacteraceae bacterium | reverse complement strand
GTTGTAACAATAGGTTAGGCGGGATCCGGCTACTCGTTCGAGCAAGTCCAGAACATGTTCCCGGTCATCCCAGCCGTAAAGAAAGGGAGTAAATGCCCCGATATCCATGACAAAGGCCATGATCCCGAGCAGATGGCTCGATACCCGGTTCAGCTCGGATGTGATAACGCGGATATATTCCGCTCGTTTCGGAACCTCTATTCCGCACAATTTCTCCACAGCCATGCAATAGCCGTGATTATAGATAAGCCCTGAAAGGTAATCTATGCGCGAGGTATTGGGTAAAAACTGTTCCCAGATCCGGTTCTCCGCCATTTTTTCATGGCCCCGGTGGGAATAACCGACAATCGGTTCAGCCGCTACTACCGCTTCACCATCTAATGTCAGCAGAAGATGAAGCACACCATGAGTACTCGGATGCTGGGGCCCCAGGTTGAGCTGATACACCCGTTCATTAATGGTGGTGTCGTCTATGGTTTTGATGTTCAGCATAAAATATCGTCTATTTCTTCTGTCAGCTTTGTTTTCCCAAAGGTTTTCAATAACGGGAAATAATCAGCATCATCGGGATTAAGGATCCGCCTCAAATCCGGATGATCCTGAAAACGGATGCCGAAAAAGTCGTAGATTTCCCTCTCCAGCCATATAGCGCCGGGATAAATGGCCGACACGGTATGGGGGGATGCATCTTTTGATATTCGGATGCGGGCAATCACACGGCAGATAGCATCATAATAGGTTGAATAAAGATAGACCAGTTCAAACGAATCCGGAAAATCAACCGCAGTGATGGTTTCAAGGTGAAACCGCTTCTCCTTCATGGCCTGCGCCATCCGTCGCATTCCAACAACGCTCGCGCGCACCTCCAGATGACAGCCTGTCCTGGCATAATCACCTGAGGTTATCTGCCCTTCCGGCAGCGCCTTGGTTAAACTATTTTTTAGCTTTTCGAGCAGCTTTTTCTGCCCTGCGGTTGGCATTGATTGTTCCTTTTGTAATTTTTGTCTGTAATTGAATCAATCCCTGAATCAGGCCTTCCGGACGCGGAGGACAGCCGGGAACATAAATATCTACCGGAAGTATCTTATCCGCTCCGTTGACAATGGCATACTGCCCTTCATAGGCAAACGGGCCTCCGGAAATAGCGCAATTCCCCATGGCAATGACCCATTTGGGCCCGGGCATCTGGTCCCAGAGGGTTTTGATGGTCGGTACGAATTTATGAGATATGGTTCCAGCCACGATCATCACGTCAGACTGACGGGGTGTAGACCTGAAAATGATGCCAAAACGGTCCAGGTCAAAGCGCGCCATGCCTGCCGCCATCATCTCTATGGAACAACAGGCAATACCAAATGTCATGGGCCAGAGAGAATTAACCCTGGCTAAGTTCAGAAGATCCTGAAGCACGGCAAATCCCAGTATGGCTGGCTTTTCCTTTAATTCTACTGAATGATCTTTTGAGGGCATGCATACCGGGGAACTATTCTTTATCGCCATACAAAAACTCCTTTTCGCCAGGCATAGACAATGGCAAGAGATATCAGCGCAAGAAAAAGAATCAATCCAATCAGTTCCGAGAATCCGGTGCCCCTCTGATAGGTCAGAAGGACTGGGAAAAGATAAAGAACATCCACGTCAAACGCCAGAAAGATCAGGGCAAAAAGATAATAGGAAACTCCAAACTGCATCCAGGCTGTCCGTATCGGAGACATCCCGCTTTCATAAGTATGCATCTTTTTTTCGCCCATGAACTTGGGGCCGATCAGCGAGTTAATGGTGACCATTATGAGCGATAATGCAATGGAAACAATGAAAAATATGAAAACAAAGAAGAAGTCGTACAAGCTTGATTGCATCATCTGTGGAAACATTAGTAATAACCCCTCCATACGTACATAAAACAAATACCATTTTTATGATTTTATGATTTTGTCTCGGTCGTATTAATGTTTAAAATATCCCTTGTCAAGAGTTAAAATATAAAAAATTAACCCTGTAAACATTTTTCAGATTTTTGGATGTATCTATCGCATATTAATATATAAATAGTCAATTGACTGTAGCAATTAAAAGCGCTTTCAACCAATGAGGCTTAATTGCCGTGCGTGTTTGTGATTGTTTCGATGGAGACGCAGGCAACTGCGAAGAATGAAAGATTCCAGTATCATTTCATCAACCAACTCTGACATTTATAGAAAACAACCTTATTTCTGGTTAAAGGTGCGTAAACTATTGACTTGAAGGGGATTGTATTTTAAAAAGTTGCATCTTTTGAAGTTAAGCAAAGGAAGATAAAGGTTTTACAAAAAATCCTGAATGAAAAGCCAAGTTCCAGTTAGTGTCAATTTGTCACAAATTTAGCTGTCATTGTGAGGAGTCCGCCTCGGCGGACGACGTGGCAATCCTGTTGTGACACGACATTATCCTGGAATGCGGAAAGCTGCGGATTTCAGAACGAGACCTTTTAGAAGATAAGAAAAAGAGTGTTTCCAAAGGTCATTTTGAAACAGCCAGGCTGCCATCAGGCAGTCTGGCTGTTTTTGTTTTATGCGTCTCCAAAGCAAGAAATGACTCTGATGGTTTTGTCTTATTAAGAGCAGCCGTTTGGATTCGGTTGAAGTATTTTCGATAATAATTGCAGGAAGGAGAATTGTAATTTTAGAAGCTGGGGCAAGAAGGGAGTGTGTCATTTACATAGCATGAGTCAAGAGCAGACTTGACCCCTCCACATAAACCGTCATACCCCTAAAACACCTCTGTCATGCCCCGGTTTATCCGGGGCATCCACAATCCTGGATTACCCGGACGAGTTCGTAGGTTGGGTTAAGCACAGCGTAACCCAACAATTATATTGTTATGTGCTTATGTGCGCCATTTTCAGAATTTCACAATAAACTTGACAAGTATGTTCAGGTAGAGATACAACCTTGTTCAAAATAACGTTTCGGAAAGAATATATGTTCAAAACAGATAGCTGAACGGCATGTAACATCTTAACCTTCTAATTTGGCATTTATTATGTGTGAAATGAAGAAGGAAAGAAAAAATTCTTATTGAGCCTTCACAGGGATAAAAACCCTTGTGAAGGCTCTTTTGTTGGGAGGTACGATCAGGATATACCAATGGTCGGCCATAGCTGTTGTGTGTGGTGGTGACCCTGCTAATGTCAGTTTTAGGAAGATGAGTCAAGAGCGGACTTGATCCTTCTCTTCTTGCTATATGATGATATAACTTTAAGAAGCTGATTAATATACCGATAACTTATAAAGAGGGAGGTAAAATGGATCTATTATTAGCCCCTGGAGGTAAAAGTAGAATATCCGAAAAAAATTTTTTCAAGCTCTATGCATTAGCAAGCATATGTATTGTCTTTATAGTTTTATCTGGTTGTACCACTCATTATATCCCCGGGCCATACCCTATCAAAAAAGGAGCCATACCGGACTTCACGTCATCCAGTCCTGTTGGTGTGGTCAACGCTCTTCAGGGTAATTCAAAACAAGTAGTAATCGGAGTGGCTGACGGCAGAAAATATGTTGGAGATTTGTATGAATATACCGAAGCCGCTGTTAACCTTTTGCAAGTAGAATTAGGGGAAAAGAATGTCCCCATTTTAAGTAGTGCGAAAAAAACACTTCGTCTTGAAGTGATCAAAGCGTCCCTTTTTTATGAAAGTTTTATCTATAAAACCAATATCGCGCTAAAAGTTGAAACAGATAAAGGATATATAAGAGAATATAATGTGGTTAATAGCTCCGGTATAGATGACAGATCCATTGACGGTGCGATTACTAAAGCGGTAACGTCAATGCTAAATGACAACAACATAATTGATTACATAAAAAAATAAGGTAATTATAAAAAAGGAGTGAAAATGTTCTCTTTAAAACGAATCCAGGCAATATTCCTCTGCATGGTGCTTGTGCTAATCTTTGGATGTACTATTCATTATGTCCCAAAACAATATCCTATCAATGAAGGAGCCATTCCGTATTTTACTTTATCCAGTCCTGTTCATGTCGTCAACGACCTACAGGGTCAATCAAGACAATTAGTAATAGGAACCGATCCATATACATTTGTTGGGGATTTATCTGAATATACAGAAACAGCTATGAATCTTTTAAAATCCGAACTGGATAAAAAGAATATTAAAAATTCCAACACTGCAAAGAAAATAATTCACCTTGAAATCATAAAGGCATCTTTGCACCTCCGAGGTTTTATAAATCAAACCTATATCGCTCTAAAAGTTGAAACCGGTAAAGGTTATGCCCGTGAATATCATGTAATTAACAGTTCAGGCTTATTTGATAAGTCCATTGACAGCACCATCGCTAAAGCTGTGACATCAATGCTTAACGATCAGAAGATCATTGAATACTTAACAAAATAGGAATAGTTTCTGGAGTATCTGGAGTTAAACCCTAACGATCTGTTGCCCAAAGGT
>JAABPS010000177.1 GCA_011391835.1 Desulfobacteraceae bacterium | reverse complement strand
GGTTGCTTCTAAAAGATCCAAGAAGAAAATTCGGCAATAATGTTTTTAGTGGGTTATGCGATTGAAAAGCAGATAAAATTCGTTAAACAAAAATGAGAAGGAGGATCGGTATATGCAAAAATCAAGGATTTATAAATTTATCATCCTGTTTGGGATGTGGATTTTGCTTGTTGTTAGTTTAGGATGTATGAAACCCTATGTCCCACAAAAATACCCAATTGAAAAAGGCGCTACACCGAATTTCACATCCTCTAAACCAATTGCTATCTTTAACGCAATAAAGGACACGCCCAAGGAAGTTGTAATAGGGTATGATATTTATAAAGGAGATCTCAGTGCATACACACAGACCGCTGTTCAAGTGTTGAAAGATGAGTTGGATAAAAAGAATATTCGGGTAGTAGATGAAGCTACGAAAAAACTTAAACTCGAGGTGACCAAGGTTTCTCTCTTCCAGCCGTATATGGATGTTTGGCGTTCTACCGTTGTTCTAAAGGCAGAAACAGGCCTTGGATATTCCAAAGAATACGAAGGAATAAACAATGCATATCTTCTTTATACCCGATCACTTGATGGTGCGATTACAAGAGCAGTTACGGCTATGTTAAATGATACAAATATAATTAATTATATTTCTAAGTAAACTTGGATGAATTCAATTTCAAAGCAAACCGCTTTAAGAAGGGATTGACCCAAACCGTAACAGTTTAGTCCTTTTTTATGTGATAGTGGAGTCTGCTCTTGACTCATCTTCCTAATATTGACATTAACAGAGTGGCTACCACCCACGACAGCGTCGCCAAAATAGTGGTAGATAAGCCGCCTTAATCCTTTCACACTGCTGCCATCGCCCACTACACCCCCGTCATCACCTGGCTCGTTCAGGTGGCCAGGGTATGATAGTTTAATCTTTATGTCACAAAACTGCTCCCGATACAGTCTAATTAATAAACGGGTGAAATATGCAAAAAGAAATAGAATCCATACAGCCGACCCTCGAAGCTCTTGTCGAAATGGCAAAGGCCGGTGATAAATATTCGCTTGAAGAGATTGTGCGAAGGATTCAAGACAGAATCTATGGGATCGCCCTCCGGATGCTTTATCATCCTGCAGATGCGGAAGACGCGACTCAGGAAATCCTGATAAAAATAATCACCCATCTTGACAGTTTTGAAGGACGGAGCCGTTTTTCGACCTGGGCATACCGTGTTGCCTCCAATCATCTGCTCACCACAAAAAAGCGTATGGCTGAGAGCTACAACTATACTTTCGAAATCTATGAGAAGATGCTGGATAAAAGCGATTCCTGCTCACGCTTGAGTATGATACATCAGGCCGAAATGGGCCTGATGGTTGAGGAAATGAAACTTGCCTGTACGCAGGGACTGCTTCTTTGCCTGAGAAGAGACGTACGTCTGGCGTTTATTCTGGGTGAAGTTTTTGGAGCTACTACCAAGGAAGGCGCTGAAATATTAGACATTTCCAAGGATGCATACCGGAAGAGGCTTTCACGCGGCCGCAGGCTGATTCAAGATTTTATGCTGAAAAATTGCAGTCTGGTAAATCCCTCCAATATCTGCCGATGCGCGGAAGCAGTTAAACTTCACATGAACACCCGATCCATTAGTCCGAACCATTTGCTTTTTGCCACACATC
>JAABPS010000176.1 GCA_011391835.1 Desulfobacteraceae bacterium | reverse complement strand
GTCAAACATTTTTACAAAAAGCACGTGGAATCCCTATCTGGTAGGTGCGCTGGTGGGACTTTTGGGTTTTCTGTCCGTACTTGTTACCACAGTCGTTGTGGACAAGGGACAATATATCGGCGCTTCAACCACGTATGTTCGGGTGACGGGTTATATTGAAAAAATTTTCGCACCCGGACATGTGAGCGGCAATCAGTATTTCCAGGAAGAAAAAATCAAGGTTGACTGGCAAATGATGTTTGTTCTGGGTATTATCCTGGGCGCCCTGGTATCTTCCCTGGCCGGCAAGAGCTTTAAATCTGAAAACGTTCCCCCCATGTGGAAAGAACGATTTGGCAGTAACGTAAACACCCGGGCCATAGGCGCTATTATTGGCGGAATCATTGCCATGTTCGGCGCGCGTCTGGCCGGCGGATGCCCCAGCGGGCACGGCTTAAGCGGTATGATGCAGCTTTCCGTGAGCAGTTTTATTGCTTTGATATTCTATCTTGTTGGTGGAGTTATTGCCGCAAAACTCATATACAAAGGAGGGCGCTGATATGGAAAATCTCATGGGTCTTGTTACCGGTATTCTTTTTGGTTTCTTTTTGCAAAAAGGCCAGGCCCTTCGTTTTGAAAAGCAGGTCGGCCTTCTTCGACTTATTGATATGACCATTCTTAAAATCATGCTCACCGGCATTCTGGTCGGCATGGTGGGAATCTATCTGTTTAAAGATTTGGGAATTATTTCCCTGGGCCCAAAAGGCACCAGTCTGGGGGCGCAAATTATCGGGGGATTGATTTTCGGCATTGGCTGGGCGATCCTGGGGTTATGCCCTGGTACGGCTGCCGGTGCGCTCGGTGAAGGAAGATGGCATGCCATCTGGGGAATTATCGGAATGCTGGTTGGCGCTGCCATTTATGCGGAAGTGTATCCTGTACTCACATCCACAGTCATTGCCTGGGGAAGTTATGGTAAAATTACGATTCCTGAAGCCCTGGGTATCAATCACTGGATCGTGATTGTTATATTTGCTGTTATTATACTGGGACTTTTCAAATGGTTTGAGAAGAAAAAAATTTAAACATCGCCTGCTAAAACAAATAAAGGAACGTCTGCCTGATATTGTGTGCGCTTTTCAAAGGGTGATGTTCATACAATTGTGTGCCTGAGAATTCAGAGACTTAGGGATGGGTTGACATCTGTTGAAAATAAGGCTAAATACTCAGCCTTAAGAAAAAGCAGATGTCAACCCGTCATTTCAAGAGGCAGGAGCAGGAAATCATAATGGTTCATGAAAACTGGAAAGTTCTGGGTCATATATGCGCTGGCATGAAAGAGCATCAGGATTATGCCTCCTCCATGTGTATCCCTGTGATAAATAAGGACGGATTTATTTCCGGTTGCGACGATACCAATACGGTGCAAATCAAATATTGCCCTTTTTGCGGAACCGCTCTGATAGAAAAAAAGGCAGTTAATTTTGAGTGACATGGTAAGGCAGTTGCTTTACACATGAACATCCATCTCTATTTTTTCGGCTCATCATTTTTCTTTTAACGTATACTTCAGGAGACGAGTGATGAAAAACATTACTTTTTTCATGGTAACCTTTTTAATTGCATTACTACCCCTGGTTTTCAGCGGCACGGCGACTGGCGCTTCAACGGACACATTTAAGGCCTCTTTTGCAGATGCCAAATGGAATGGCATAACCGTTCCCAAGGGACAGCAGTGCAAAAAATTCGGCGGCACGGATCCATCCACTCCCCGGCTGTTTGTTCAAGGGATTCCGGCAGAAGCCAATGCCATTGTAATGGAATATAGCGATCGAAGCTGGCCTCCCATGGATAACGGCGGTCATGGTAAAATCGGTTATAAAATTTCCGCAGGAACAAAAGAAGTTACCATTGCTTCTGTACCCGGCCATTCCTTTAAACTGCCGGAAGGTTTTTTTATCATTGCCCCTCATCAGTCGCCCGGCTGGGATGAACCCGGCGCGTATATGCCCCCCTGCTCAGGAGGTGCAGGCAACACGTATTATGTAACCATTAAAGCAGTTGTTCTGTCCCCAGAAAAAACAGATACATTTAAAGAGCTCGCACAGGCTGTGCTGGAGATGGGAAAGTATTAACCCTATGCCCAAGTTCACTGGAATCAATCATCTGGCTATGGCTACAGGAAATATGGACGAAACCATCCGGTTCTGGCGGGATCTGCTGGGCATGCGGCTGGTTGCCGGTCTTGGAAAACCTGGATACAGGCATTATTTCTTCCAGATTTCAGACACAGACCTGCTGGCTTTCTTTGAATGGCCGGATGTGGAACCTGTAGCCAAAAAGACCCATGGGCTTCCTGTAAAGGGCCCCTTTGTTTTCGACCATGTATCCTTTGGCGTTCAAACACAGGAAGATCTGTGGGATATCGCAGCCAGATTGGACGCCGCTGGATTTGCGGTATCTGATATGATTGACCATGGATTTATCTACTCCATTTATTCCCATGATCCCAATGGCATCCCCATTGAATTTTCCTGCATGGTAGAAGCCATCGATATCCGTAAACATCCGCAAATGAAAGACATCGCCCCCTCTCAAGCCGCAAAACAAGGGCCGGATCGCCGGCCCGATGTCTGGCCGGAACCGGAATCACCGATCCCTGAGTCAGAAAGAAAGATTTTCCCCGGAGCAGGCAGTGAGCTGTTTCATGGGAAAAAATAAACATCGCCATTTGCCCGGGTAAGCCATCATCTATGACTAAGCGCATTTTTCTTCTTCTGTTTCTTACGATCACTCTTTTACCCATAGTTTCTGAAGCAGCAGATGTTCCTTCCAGTCCCCGCTCCAGGGAAGCTATATCGCGCGTTGAACCTGCTCTAAAAAACGAACTGGCGCAATCAGGGCTCAGATATGGCGATCCCATATTTATCCGTATATTTAAAGATTCAAAGGAGCTTGAGCTGTGGATAAAAGATAAAAATCAGTTCAAGCTATTTAAAACCTATGCCATCTGCACATACGGATGGGGTGGCCTGGGCCCGAAAACCAGACAGGGCGACGGGCAGGCGCCGGAAGGGTTTTATTCCATTGCGCCCATCCAGATAAATCCGCAAAGTGAATTTCATCTTTCATTTAATCTTGGATATCCAAACGCGTATGACCGGGCGCATGGCCGAACAGGCGCTGCGCTGATGGTTCATGGCAGTTGTGTATCCATTGGGTGTTATGCTATGACAGATACGGGTATTGAGGAAATTTTTGCCCTTATTGTATCCGCATTGAAAAATAACCAACAATCGTTCAAAGTTCATATTTTTCCGTTTCGAATGACCGCTGAAAATATGACTCACCATCGGCATTCACCATGGTACGAATTTTGGCAAAATTTAAAACAAGGGTATGATTTTTTTGAAAATAACGGACACATTCCGCCACATGTTGCGGCAAAAAACAAAAAATATGTGTTTAGTTCTTCCCCTTAGCGAAGTATAATTTGTACTAAGCATCCAGAGCGGATTGTTTTAAAATTAAAAAAAAGGATTACAACATGAATCTATTTCACGGAGTGTTTAGCCTGGTACTTATTGTTATTTCAATTGTCATCGGCATTGTGGCCATATCTTTTACATCTGTCGTACAAGCGCTTATCTATATCGCAATAACGATTTTTGCTTTTGGCTGTGTAGTGTATTTCTATTGTTTAAAATGCCCATGCAGGCTGGATTCCTGCGGTCATGTGCTGCCGGGTAAGCTGACATCTCTTTTCCCGAAACGGCCATCAGATACATATTTAGCTTTAGATATACTTGCCACTGTCATCGCTTTGGCCATAATAATCTTCTTTCCTCAGTATTGGCTGTGGAAGTATAAAATATTGTTTTTGGTTTTCTGGCTTTTACTGCTTATTGGAACCGCAGAAATTTTACTCTTTGTATGCAAAGAGTGCAAAAATGCAAAATGCCCAGTTAATCCGAAATCTAAAAGGATAAATGAATGTTAAGTTTTTTACCGGGAAGGATAAAAGGCATTATAGGTATTATTTTACTCATTTTTAACCTTCTATTCTGGGTTATTTTATTATTGCCATTTGCCGTCATAAAGATCGTTTTACCCATACGTGATGTCCGCAAACCCATTGACAGTGTTCTGAATTTCATCTGCACCCGATGGGCGTCATGCAATAAAATCCTCTATTCACTGCTTCACAATCTTAAATTTGATGTAAAAGGCGATAATAATCTTAGCATGGGAAAATGGTACCTGGTTCTATCAAATCATCAAAGCTGGGTGGATATCGTTGTTCTGCTGTTCGTTTTCAACAACCGGATTCCCTATTTCAGGTTTTTTTTGAAGCGCCAGCTGGCCTGGCTTCCGATCTTTAACTTTGTATGGTATGCCCTTGATTACCCTTACATGAAACGCTATTCAAAAAAATTGCTTGAAAAAAGGCCGGATCTCAAAGGAAAAGATATCGAGACCACCAGAAAATCCTGTGAACGATTCAAAGATGTGCCGGTTTCGATTATGAATTTTGTGGAAGGCACGCGTTTTACGCCGGATAAACATAAACAGCAGCAATCTCCTTACAAACATCTGCTAAGACCCAAAGCCGGCGGCGTTGCATTTGTGCTTTCAGCTATGGGGGATCAGCTTTCAACTATTTTAGACGTTACAATATCCTACACGCCGGAGGCCAAAGGGCTGTGGGATTTTCTATGTGGTAGAATTTCGGGTGTTTCTGTCAGGATCAACCACATTAACATCACGGATGTAATTAAAGGAAATTATGTTGAAAATGAATTCTTTATGCGCAATTTTCAAGAGTGGATTAATGAGCTATGGAAAAACAAGGACAACACACTTGAACAGTTAAAAGCCGGCGAATAGTTTTTTAATTGCCCTTTTTTAACACATCATAAAAGGATAGCCTATGTCTGAATTAACCCTTATCATTGGAAATAAAAACTATTCATCCTGGTCATTACGGCCCTGGATTTTTATGAAAACTGCTGGCATTGAGTTTACTGAAAAACGGATAGCCCTGGATACAGATCAGACAAAAGCGCAGCTGGAGCCTTATTTTTCAAACCATAAAGTCCCCGTACTCCTTGATAAGAATCGTATTATCTGGGACTCCCTGGCCATTCTTGAGTATATTGCTGAAAAATATCCGGATTGCCACGGATGGCCTGCAGATCCTCAGGCCAGGGCAGTGGCACGATCTGTAAGCGCTGAAATTCATTCAAGTTTTTTTGAACTTCGGGAAGATTTACCCATGAACTGCCGAAAGAAATTCACCGGTTTTTCGCCTTCATCCGCCGCCCTGAAGGATATTGACCGGATCAAGGCTGTATGGAAATATTGCAGGGAACGTTTTTCACAAAAAGGCCCCTGGTTGTTTGGTGCGTTTTGTATTGCAGATGCCATGTTTGCGCCGGTTGTATTTCGTTTCGACACCTATGGTGTTTTACTCAACGGATTTGAAAAAGAATACACCCAATCCATGCTTTCACTTCCGCATATGGTACAGTGGAAAGAGGCTGCCCGTCAGGAAAAAGAAATCCTCGAATTTGCCGAGATTAAGCTATGATTCTGGTTTTTGATCTGGATGGTACTATCAGCGACCCATCTCAAGGCGTGACCGCTTCTTTAAACTTCGCCCTTGAAAATCTTGGCCTCTCGAAACTGCCCAGCTCAAAACTCACAAAATATATCGGTCCATCTTTAATCGATATTTTTTCCGATTTATTAAACACCCAAGATGATGACTTAATTCAAAGGGCTGTGTCTCTTTTCCGTAAGCAGTATTCTGATACCGGATATAAGGAAAATATTTTATATCCTGAAATGAAAGGTGTTTTACACCATTTAAATCAAACCCAGGATGCTCTGTATATCGCAACCACCAAAAAACAGGATATCGCACTATCTGTAGCAGACTATTTTGGCATCTCTCATTATTTTAAACAGATTTTAGGAGGCGGATCCATTCGCAAAAAAGCTGAACTTCTTGAAGAAATCAAGGAAAAAGAAAACAGCCATGACATAGCCCAGGATATTATAATGATCGGCGACCGGTCTATTGATATGATTGCCGGTAAATCAACTGGATGTTTTTGCGTGGGTGTACTCTGGGGATTTGGAAGTAAACAAGAA
>JAABPS010000175.1 GCA_011391835.1 Desulfobacteraceae bacterium | reverse complement strand
CTGCTACAGACAACATCATCGCCTGACACCTCTCATCAACAGATACAGAAACATTGGCGCGCCCATAAACGAGGTTAGAATGCCGACGGGAAGGTTTCCGGAACCGATCAGCACCCTTCCTGTCGTATCTGCCAAAAGCAGTAACGCGGCTCCGATAGCGCATGAAAATGGAATCAGAACACGGTGATCAGCGCCCACGATCCGTTTGGCAATATGGGGCGCAAGCAATCCCAAAAAGGCAATCACGCCGTGAAAGGCAGTGATAACGGCAGACACGAGGGCAGCCATCATCATTCCCTGAATACGAAGCGATTCTACGGATACGCCAAGCCCTTTGGCATTTTCTTCACCGGATAACAGCGCGTTCAGATTCCATCGGTGAAGACTGACCCAAACCGAAACCGCAATAACAATCACGGTCATTATTCCGATTTCATTCCAACCGGAACGTGCGACATCTCCGAATGTCCAAAACAAAGCCGATGCAACTTGTGTTTCTGTGGCAAAATACTGAATCAGAACCGTTCCGGAGTGAAACAGGGAAGAGAGCGCAACGCCCGCTAAAATAATGGCTTCGGAAGATAATTGTTTCAGTTTTGCCAAAAGCAGAATCACCCATGTTGCAGCCATTGCCCCCAGAAATGCGAACAACGTAACCGAATACAGACGATACACGTTTTCAGAATTAAACAGGATAATGCCGACAACAGCCCCGAATGCCGCGCCCTGACTGATTCCCAGAGTGGAAGGCGATCCAAGCGGATTTCTGAGCAGCGACTGAATCAGAAGCCCGGAAAGTGCAAGCCCCCAGCCTGCCACAATCGCCGCAACAATACGGGGCATCCGGATATTCCAGACTACAAGGTGCGAATTGCCCTGAGCTTTTCCGATAAAACCCTGAACAACATGAATCAGCGATAACTCATACGCTCCTTTGGAAACGGCATAAATGCCTAACAAAAGTGTTATGGCAATAAGGAAGACAAAAAACATCCGTTTCCGTCTGACCTGCTGATGATATTTCGCTGTGGTGCTGCTGCCTGCATAACAACTCATGGATTACACCTTAACCTTCCCTGTTCAGATACAGCATCCTTTGCACAATTTCCGATCTTTCTGAATTACCATTTTGGACGGCATTACCGGTTCCCCGCAGATTGAACATAATACGGACGGCTCTATCAGGGCTTTTGACGGCATCTGTTCCTGTGTGGGCATGATGGTGAAAAGATCTTTCAACGGTTTTTCCAAAATCTGACAGCTTTTTTCAAAATGAAGGGTTTCAAACCGTTTCCGCTCTTCCGGGCTTGCCGAACCGCTCATCACCTTTTGCAGCAGTTCCCGGTGTTCGCATCCGAGTTCCATTGCGCCCGGTTTTATGGCAACTCTCACGCCCTGACCGGTCTTCCGGCTGAAAAATATGAATGCTATCTTGCCGTGATCTTTGTAAATAAAATTTCCTTTGCCGAAGGTGCAGCCTGTGATGACCTGAACCGCATCCGAACAGCAGGCATCAGTTTCCACAACAGTAGCTATTTCCTCATCTTCGGCGCGCTGCTCGTTAAGCACCTCCATTCCGGCTTTGGCGGCTTTGTATCCGATGGCTAGACCGGGGCAGATATGTCCGTGAAAGTCCGCACATTTCTTGAAATCTTCGCTTTCAATGATCTGATTTGCAGTCATGATGTTTCTCCTTATTCTTTATTGCTTAAAATCTATGTTGCTTCATCGAGTTCTTTGCGTATTTTTTCCATCCATTCAGGCGTCTTGGGATTTTCCACACCGTGATAGCCCTGCACGTAAGGCTTGATGTCAATTACAGGGCTGCCGTCAATGGCTTCGAGACCCTGAACTTTAAGCACATTATCGTTTCGTTCAAGTAATTTCACAGCAGTAACCAGAACAGGATTGGGTCTTGCCGGGCTGCAAGTGGCAAAAATGCCTTTTTTTGGAACCTCTTTCAATCCCATGGGATGAACTTTGGTCAATTTGCGGCTTTCGGACGGCACCTTGTGCGCCCAAAATAAAATAAGAATATGAGAATGTCCGTCAATATCATCTAAAAGTTCTGACAAAGAAGGATCAATGACAATCTCGGAAGTCATAGTCCTGATTTTATCCCGCTGTGCTTTAACATTTTTAAGTTTTTCTTTCATAGTGATGCCGTCGCTGTCGGAACGCAGAACCGGCTCTTTGATTTCGCTTCTGATGACTCCGACAGGTTGTAAAATGATTTCTGTCATTATAATTATCTCCTTAAAATTTGAAACTCAGCGCAGCCCCGAACGTGCGGTCTGTCATCAGATACCCCCTGCTGTTCGAATATTCTTCCTCCAGCAGGTTGTTAACATACAGCTTCAGGGTTCCTTTTTTAAGCTTGTTCCATTCGGTGAACAATACCTGTTCAACGGCAAGATCAAATACATGAAATTTGTCCATCGACACTTGTTTGATATACAGATCGCTGGGGTCGTCATTGACCATCTCTGTCAACTGCTGAGTCTGCTCCGACTGATATTTGTAATCCAGCAGCAGAAGCGTATTTTTTAATGCGCGATACCTAAGACCCGCATTCAGGCGGTGTTTGGCGCGGTCACTCAAATCCTGATCCGCCCACTCTTCAGGCCCACCGTTGTGAGGACCTTTGTATTTCCATTCGTTAAAGGAATAGCTGACGTAAAATCCGAGATTCTTCATCAACTGTCCATTGATTTCTATGTCTATGCCGTCTTTTTCGACATCTTCCAGCGATATCATCCGCCGTCCCCAGGGGGATTTCTTGAAATAATCGGTTGCCGCATTTGCCCAAATCGGGTAGTCGCTGAACTCATAGCGGGAAAAATCCACATTCAGAAAAATATCCCTCCACAGCCTTCTTGACAAAATAAGATCATATCCGATACCTTCCGCCGGATCCATTTCAACGCCCGAACC
The DNA here is from genome assembly GCA_011391835.1 of Desulfobacteraceae bacterium. Taxonomy (GTDB): domain Bacteria; phylum Desulfobacterota; class Desulfobacteria; order Desulfobacterales; family JAABPS01; genus JAABPS01. The sequence continues at coordinate 3,203 of JAABPS010000175.1, read as the reverse complement.
CCAACTGCACACTTCGCAATAACTTCTGGGTGTCCAGATTTTGCTGACTCCCAATGAAACAGACGTATCTCTCAGCGACTGAGCCAGATCATCCAACTGATAGGTCAGAAGCGACTTGGGGACCAGCTGGTCGTAATCCCGTCTGACATTCTTTTCAGGATGCGTCGGGTCTTTGTATGCGCCGTTGGGGTATTTTGCGGACGGGTCCCACCAGTTGTTCCACCATATTGCGATGTCTTCATAGCGAAGTCCTGCGGTCAGGGTCAGACGGGGAATGATTTTCCACTGATCCTGAATAAACCCGGCATAAGTCTCCACGATTTGCTCTGTATATTTCGAATAGAGCTGTGCTGTATCAAAGCCTGTGGTGATGCGGTGATTTTCAAACAATCCGATTTCATGTTTCAAAACCCCGCCGTAAGACACATAATTGGTGTCATATCCGCTGTAATCAAAACCGTCCCGGTGATATGACTGTTCCTCATCCGTATAATATGTTCCCACAGAGAATTTGCCGAAATCCGAAGGCTGCTGAAAATCGAAGCGCATGGTGTTTCCACCGTAATCTCTGCGGCAGTGATCATTGGGATTCTGCCACCTGGCTTCCGCATCGGCGGCTTTGACGACGGGATAACTGCTGTCATAGTCATTTCTGGCAGGATCGTTGGCAGAAGGAATTTCACGTTCAATGTCGTTGTAAGTTCCTGTCAGACGCATATAGCCGCCGGAAGGGAGTATATATGCAAGTCTGCCAACCAACGTATCAATATCGGCTGCATTGTTTCTCAGGTAGCCGTCGGTATGGTATCGTTCATAAGAAAATCCCATGCTGAGATTTTTTGCGCCGCCATCGCCCTGAACCGTCTGATTATTGGTATTGTAAGAGCGCAGACTGCCTGATATTTCACCGCCAAATGAAGGCGTTTCATAGTATTTGGGCAGTTTGGTTTTGAAATTGATTACCCCGCCGAAACTTTTTCCGTCATAGAGCGCTGAATGCGGACCTGAAATAATCTCAATGCTTTCGACGATTGAATACGGGATAACGCCGAAATCTACGTTGTGATCGCCCCAGAATCCGCCGGTTTTCTGAATAACCAGACCGTCCACTGCTGTCAGAAACTGACGGGTATCAAATCCTCTCATCTGAATCACATCATCCTGCGGCACCAGATCGCTTTGTCCGCGAAAATCAATCGAAGCCCGGTCTTTCAGAATATCCATTACATTGGTCGGTTGCCCCGCCATATTGTAATCTTCTACGAATACCTCGGTTTTCAACGGACTCAGTTCAACCCGCGTACCTGTGACCTCTATACCTTCCAGGACAACGGGTTTGTCAGATTCGGATTTTTCATCAGACAGGGCTGTATGAACCGTTAGAAGCACCAAAAACATTGCCAAAACAGAAATTTTTTTCATCATGTTCTTCTTCCTCCCTTATTATTCGGTCAACCCCAGTAACTTCATCGGATCAACGCCCGGCCTTGCCATGTCTTTAGGTGTCTGTCCTGCCGAGAGTTCGAATCTTTTGATTTCTTTGACAAAATCTTCCGGCTGATTCAGTTTTTCCAGATACCATAAATCCTGACACAGTTTGGTCATAATGCTTCCTTTGCCGAAATCCTTACATCCGGCGTCTGTCCATTTGAAGCCAAGCACAACGCCGTCCCATTTTTTTGTGTTTTTATCTTCACGATAAACTATGGTTGCCGCATCTTTTGCTTCAGGTTTCCATGCTGCACGGTCTGCTTCGGTTGAATAGAGTGCCGAGTATCCGCCTTTTCCGGGCGTTGCATTCAACAACGTCATCAGGGCGTCTTCTTTGCACCAGGGCTGAACGCTCTGCACAAAATAATTTCCGTCAGGCATCGAAGAAAAATGCTTTTTAAGATAATTGACCATCATGATGCCGGAAGTAACGCCGGGGCAGTAGTGATCGTGATATTCAAAGGCTCTAACCGCATAAGCTGGCGCACTTTGAGCCAAAGTATTTATAATTGTAACAACCCGAAATTCATTTCCGCCGAAGATTTTTTCACCGAACTTTTTATTGTATGTTTCAGCATTGGCATACAGATGGTCGGCATTAATTCTTTCGACTGCTGTGATATCGAAGATTTCAGAAACAGGTGCTTTTTTAATATCTCTTGAAATTTTTGAGGATTTCAATTGAAGATAAGCACAATATCCTGAAACTTTATCAAACACCGCGCACCACAGGGGCGCATCATAACGCGCATGAATTTCCACAAGCGTGTTGTTTCCGCGCCTGCAGCCTGTTATATTTGAGAGTCCGTCAATAAAACCCATTGTGCAACTGTTTCCGATTTCGGCATACCCGGCATTGGTCAACGCAATTAAATTCTCTTTCTGAGGTGTAACGCTTTTTTGTTTCATCAGTGCAAGCGCCTGAGTTCCGGCCCGTCTGCCCGAAGCATTCCAATACTCGTATTCGGTTTTTTGCTCATCATTCGCGAAGACGACTGAGTTTAAACAAAATCCTGACAACAACGCGGCTGTTATCAACAACACCAAAATTTCCAAAAAAGATTTCCGCATGATTTCCGCCTCCTTTCAATTAACAATTAGATTTTATGAAAAAACAAAAGCCAAAAAAAATTCAGCGATATTCCGCGTATCGGTGAAGTCTTCATGGCTTCGTTTAATTTATCGGTTTATCATTGTTCTGATGATAAATTCGGATGAATTGGTAAAACGACTTCGTGTCGCTTTTACCGGGTCATCATCTCTTACGTATTTTGGTCGCGAAACTCATCATCTAAGCCCAAGTTTTATGGACAGCATCGCTTTCCTCGCGGGGCTGGAATTTTTTGCCAAAGGATAGCCCTGCCATTTCACTATTAGCTTACAGCTCTCTCAACTATCTTCCAGACTCCTCTCTGTGATAATGCTGAAATTTGTAATGCCCAATATTTTAATTTCATCTATAACGTTCACTAATATCCCGACATCTGTTTCGCGGTCCGCCTTTATCCTTAAAATTTCCTTTTTTATATCCACTGTAGATTCCAGTATAGCCCTTTGCAAGTTATCGATATCAATTCTTTTATCCATGAAATAGATTTCTGCATTTTTTGTAATAAGTATTGTCTTTATCTGATCATCCTGCGTTTCCGCTGTCTTTGATTCCGGAAGCTTTATTTTGATTGCAGGCTCCTGGAGGAGATGCGAGGTGAGCA
>JAABPS010000174.1 GCA_011391835.1 Desulfobacteraceae bacterium | reverse complement strand
TTGCCGAATATGTTTACCTCCTTAAACTTTTTCTGCGGATTTTATTCCATTGTGTCATCCATTAACGGTAATTTTGGCGCTGCGGCAGTTGCCATTATTATTGCCGGTCTGTTTGATGGCATGGACGGGAAAATTGCACGGGCGACAAAAGCAACCAGCAAATTCGGGATTGAATATGATTCTCTTGCGGATCTGATATCGTTTGGCCTTGCACCCGGATTGATGGTTTATTTATGGGCGCTGAAACCCTTTGGAAAGATCGGATGGCTTGCGGCATTTTTGTTCGCTATCTGTGGCGCATTACGGCTGGCACGGTTTAATACAAATGTCGGTACAACCAGTAGTGAATATTTTACAGGCCTGCCCATACCTGCAGGGGCTGGTATGGTTTCAGTGACCGTGCTGTTTTATAACCGGCTTGATATTACGTCCACTACCTATCCTGTCCTGATACTTATTATGCTTTACATACTTGCATTTTTAATGGTAAGTACGTTTAAATATTACAGCTTCAAGAAACCGGAACTGTTTCGGGAAATGAATTTTAATGTGCTGGTTGCAGCGGTTCTGATATTGATTTTAATTGCGTATGAGCCGGCCGTGGTTCTGTTTGTTTTAGGCCTTACCTATGTCATATCGGGTGTATATATAACGGTGCAAAAGTCACTAAAACACAAAACCACAGAGCCCAGTGAAGTGGAAGTGGAAGAGCTACAACCGCCCTCCATTTAAATTTGAAGCAAATAGGATCAACTAAATGCCTCCGGTAATTTTATCGGAGGTTTATTATTATTTATTGTAAAGGTGAGAGTGTATGAAATCACGTAAGCACCATATTGCTGTTATCCCCGGGGACGGCACAGGGCCGGAAGTTGTAGAAGAGGGCATTAAAGTTCTTCATGCAGCGGCAGCCAAGTGCAATTTCCAGCTTACGTTTACAACGTATAATCTGGGGGGTGAAAACTATTTGTCCACAAATGAGATCCTGCCGGATTCTGTATTGAAATCGATTGCCAAGACAGACGCCATTTATCTTGGCGCTATTGGTCATCCGGATGTAAAACCCGGGATTCTGGAAAAGGGTATTCTCCTGAACCTGCGATTTCATTTTGACCAGTATATTAATTTGCGGCCTGTGAAGCTGTATGAAGGGGTGTATACTCCATTGAAGGACAAAGGGCCGGACGATATTGATTTCGTGGTTGTGCGTGAAAATACAGAGGGGCTGTATGCCGGAGCCGGCGGATTTTTGAAGCGGGGGACACCGGATGAAATTGCTGTGCAGGAATCCATCAACACCCGAAAAGGGGTTGAGCGGTGTATCCGGTATGCATTTGAATATTGCAGGAAACGGAATAAAGAAAAAAAACTTACCCTGTGCGGCAAGACAAACGTATTGACGTATGAGTTTGATCTCTGGGAGCGGACATTTAATGAAGTCGCAAAAGAGTATTCCGATATCAAAACAGATTACGCGCATGTGGATGCTATCTGTATGTGGATGGTAAAAAATCCGGAATGGTTTGATGTCATTGTCACGGATAATATGTTTGGTGACATTATTACAGATCTGGCAGCCATGATTCAGGGAGGAATGGGTATCGCGGCCGGAGCAAATATTAATCCTGGCGGAATTTCGATGTTTGAGCCGATCGGGGGGTCTGCGCCAAAATATACCGGAAAACAGGTCATCAATCCCATTGCTGCGATTTCTGCTGCTCAGATCATGCTTGAAACGCTTGGAGAAGAAAAAGGAGCACAGCTCATCGAAAAGAGCGTGATAAAAGTGCTCCGGGATGATATCAAAGATGTTGCTGCCGGTAAAATGGGATATTCGACCAGTGAAGTCGGGGATCTGATTGCTGAGCATATAACCACACAAACTGTCTGAGAAAACCAATTTAAATCAGGAGCAGGGCATTGGAGCGCGTACCAATAACAAAAGAAGGCTATGAAAATCTCAAAAAGGAATTTGAGCATCTTAAAAAGGTTGAACGGCCAAAAAATATCAAGGCAATAGAAGAAGCTCGCGCACATGGAGATTTGACTGAAAATGCGGAATATGACGCAGCAAAAGATCGCCAGCAATTCCTTGAAAACAGAATAAATGAACTGAGCTATAAGCTTGGCAATGCGGTTATCATCGATGAGGATCTATCGCCAAAGGATAAGGTTGTGTTTGGCTGCAGAGTCGTTATGGAGAACATTGATACAGGTGAACATGTAGAATATCGATTGGTCGGTCCGGATGAATCTGACATTAAGGAAAAACGTATTTCCATCTCATCTCCGCTGGGAAAAGCAATTCTTGGGAAAAAAGCGGGGGATGAAATTACACTGCAGGCTCCCGGCGGCCAGCGCCGATATGAGTTGATAGAAATTCTGTAAGGATGGATAACAACAGCTTGCTGATAATGATGTAAATCAAAATAATAGTTATGAACACAGAATAATTTTCGGAGGATTAACGTGGCACGTATTACTATAGAAGATTGCCTGAGACAAATTCCAAATCGTTTTATGCTTGTGAACATGGTTGCCCGAAGAGTTCGCCAGATCCGAGAGGGTTCCGAGTACCTTGTCAAATCGCCAAAAAATGAAGATGTCGTTATTTCGCTGAGGGAGATTGCTGCAGGGCGATTAACCTTAAAACCCGAATCGGCCTACGTGGAAGCGACAGCGGGCAAAGAAATAACAATGCTGGAAGAAGTAGAGTCGCTGGTGGCAAAAAACCAGGATGCGGAAGAGGCGGAAAGCGATACGGAACATGAGGAAGAATAACATTCGTATTGTCCAAACATCGTGTTACATATAAAGCGCTGAACAGAGCGGTTGGCAAGGCTCTTCATCAGTATGATATGATTACGGATGGCGACCGCATTATCGTGGGGCTCTCCGGCGGTCAAGACAGCCTTGTGTTAATCTGGATTTTGAATGAACGGCTTGGGAGAATTCCCATCCATTACGAGCTTATTGCCGTTCATATTGAGCCGGGTTTTGATGGCGGCTTTAGCAAAGCGCTGGAGGCATATTGCAACACGTTAGGCATCCATCTCCGGATTGAGTACACTGATTGCGGGATTCAGGGGCATCGTTCTGAAAACAAAGAAAATCCCTGTTTTATATGCTCACGGTTGAGACGGAAGCGCCTTTTTGAAGTTGCCGACGAGCTGGGATGTACCAAACTGGCGCTGGGGCATAATAAAGATGATATCATCGAGACACTGTTTATGAATATGTGTTATGCGGGTGAGATAGGCACGATGGTTCCATCCCAGTCTCTCTTTGATCAACGGGTTACGGTCATCCGGCCGCTTGCTTTTGCCGACGAAGAGCTGATCCGTCAATTTGCAAAAGACCAGTCGTTTCCTGAATTTATAAATCCCTGTCCGTCTGCTCGTAAATCCAAACGGATGGAAATAAAAAGGATCTTGAAAAATCTTTACGCAACCAACCCGAAGATCAAGGGGAATATTTTCCGGTCCATGAGTCATGTGAGGAATGACTATCTTCTAAAATAATCCAGACTAAGATTCTAAAAGGAAAATGGCAGTAATAAAAGATATCCAAAATCAACCCGATTATCGGAATATGACGATAAATAAGGTGGGGATCAAAAACCTCCGGTATCCCATTAAAGTGCTTGATCGAAAACATGGGCTGCAACATACGGTGGCTACGATAAATATGTATGTGGATCTGCCCCATGAATACAAAGGGACACACATGAGCCGGTTTGTTGAAATGCTGAATTTATTCAGAGATGAGGTCTCGTTAAAACGGATATCGGAAATCCTGGAGCAGATGAAAAAACATCTCAATGCGGATTCGTCGCATATTGAAGTTTCCTTTCCATATTTCATTGAGAAAAAAGCGCCTGTCAGCGATTCAACGGGGATTATGGATTATACCTGCATCATTAAAGGTTCAAGTGACAAAGATGGAAAGCTGGATCTTGTATCTGAGGTGATTGTCCCGATTACTTCTGTGTGCCCCTGTTCAAAAGAAATCAGTGATGCCGGGGCGCATAACCAGAGGGGAGAAGTGCGCCTGAGCACGAGATTTAAACGGTTTATATGGATGGAGGATATGATAAAGATCGTAGAAGAATCAGCCTCCTGTGATGTGTATTCGGTTCTCAAGAGGGTTGACGAAAAGTCCGTTACCGAGAGGGCGTATGCAAATCCCAAATTTGTTGAAGATATTGTGCGCGATATAGCGATTCAGCTCAAGGCGGATGATAATATCACCTGGTTTTCAGTAAGCGCTGAAAATTTCGAATCTATCCACAATCACAGCGCGTATGCGCATATTACCAGCGATTAAATCCATGCGCTGGTATCGGATTCTGGCAATCCGTCAGGATTCAAATAACCATGAATCTTGAGGGATTTTCTTTTTCAGGGATCAGCGGCGCATTGAATAGAATTCACGGGGGATCAGACGTGTGATACGGAGAATTGAAAACAAATGCAATATGTGCATGCTCTGCGTAGAGGAATGTGCTTCAGGTGTATGGCGGAGCATCGATAAAATACCGACACCTTTCATGCCTGAACAGTGCAATTTTTGTGGACATTGTGCTGCTGTTTGCCCGAAAAGCGCGGTCGAGCATAAAGGGCTGGATGAAGATCAGATCCGAAAGATACAGAAAAAATTATTTAATTCAAATGGATATAAAGAATTAGTTTTAAGCCGCCGCAGTATCAGACAGTATAAAGATAAATCGGTTCCTGAGGATATTCTCAAAAATATTATTGACCTTGCCCGGTATTCACCCACCGCAAGTAATAGCCAGAATGTAGCATATACAATCATTACTGACCGTGCGTTACTGAAAAAAATATCATCAAAGTTATTTGGATTTGGGGAGCGGGTTGATGGCTGGATGCAGACCGCCTGGGGAAGGATGATCCTAAAGATATTGAGGAAAACCGATTTTGTAATCACATTAAATAAATATAAAGATTCGATGGATTATTATATCGCGAAAACACAGGAAGGAAGAGATTTTATTCTTCATCATGCGCCGGTGCTTCTTCTCATCCATGGGCCTAAAAACAAGATGTTTTCAAATGATAATTGCAGTATTGCTTCTACAAATATTATCAATTACGCACATTCTTTGGGTTTGGGAACCTGTTATATCGGATATCTGACCGTGGCGATTGGATTCAGCAAAACATTGAGAAGATGGCTGAAAATACCCAAAGAGAGAAAAGTGTTTGTCAGTATGGTGCTGGGCCACCCCTGTTATTCGCACTCCTTTACTGTGCCCCGGAACAAACCGGAGATAACCTGGATTCAATAAGGAAGAGTGAATGCATTTTAATATCATTGAAAAACCTATAGATGAGTGTTAAAATAAAACTGTACGCATATACCGGTTCATCTTTCCAATAAAAAAATATAAAATCGGAATTGGGAAGACACATCATTTTGGATCGTGAGAAATAAAACCCATCGTAATAAAGGATAATCCAGTTTATGGTGTATGATTATTTTGAAACCAACTGTATTGGTTTACTTTTTCTGGCGGCAGACGAACATGGCCTGCGGCACATAGAATTTGAAAAATCCCGCACGCCATTTCCCATTGAACGTGATTGGCATCGGGATTCTGGCTATTTTAAAAATGCCAAAGCCCAGTTAAAGGCGTATTTTAACCGTGAGCTAAAAAAGTTTGACCTGACGCTGGCGCCTGAAGGTACCCCATTCCAGCAGTCGGTTTGGAAGGTGTTGCAACGGATTCCTTATGGAACCGTTACCACCTATCAATGGGTTGCCAATCAAATCAGGAACCCAAAAGCTGTGCGGGCTGTGGGAGGAGCCACTGGCAAAAATCCCCTGGCCATTGTTATCCCCTGTCACCGGGTAATTGGAAGCAATGGGAGCCTGACCGGATTCGGAGGAGGGCTTGGCATAAAACAGCGGCTCATTGATCTGGAGAAGAAGGCGGATCACAAAGCTTCATGATCGATGAGGCTTTTTGCGATTGCTCTTGAATGGTCTTTTTGTGAGAATAATTGGAGATGTCCTTTTTACATTTCATATTTATATCCTATCAAAGGAATAGGAGAATAATGAGGCAGGATCACGCAGATTATAAATAAGGCGAGGTTGCTAAATATAAATATATACATAAAGGGCAT
>JAABPS010000173.1 GCA_011391835.1 Desulfobacteraceae bacterium | reverse complement strand
CTGTAACGCCTCGGCTTGCGTCATGGATTTCCGGCTTATAGCTGTTGATAGAGAGAGTGATTTCGCTCGGACCTTCCGTAATCATCCGGTCTGCTATGGATGAGGTTTGGACTTTCGTCCCGTTGACAACAGAAAAGCATCTGATTCCAAGCCGAATAGATTCTCTGGTAATCGAAAAATAATCGTCAATGTCCAGCATACTTTCACCACCGCAGATGACGACAGTTCCATTTGGATTTATCTCGGCGAATTCCTGAAGAATCGCATGCCGCTGCGAAGCAGATAAATATAGGTCCCGGCCGCCATCGTCCTTCCTCCAGTAGTGACAGTGTTTACATCGCAAATTGCACCGTTTATTAATATCCAGAAAAAGAAAGCGGGGTGATGTTTTTCGCCTTATATGATTTTCCACTGCTTGGCCCACCTATAGACAACCTCATTAATAAATTGAACTGAATTGATACGAACTTGCTTTTTGGAACGGGAGTATAGAAAATCAGCTCGTGTATGTCAAGATAAACTCAATTGCATGATTGTTGTGGGGGAATAATTGAATTCATGTTTCAAGAATATTTTTCAACTATTTATAAGTAAGAAATAAGCGAGGTTTTCTATTCATGTAAAACCTCTCGCAGAAAACCGTATGACCAGAAGGTTGCGGCAAGCATATACAGCGGACTGATAAGGAAAAACAGCAGCAGCATTTTTTTATTGTGTTTTACCAGCCACTGGGCGGCTCTAAAAGTTCTGACAAAAGGCATAAAGGCAATCAGCGGAGGATAATCAAGCACTATCCTGCCGGGCAAGTCGTAACGCCTTCTGGCTAAGGCCGAAGTTCTGCCAAGCTCAACCTGATACAATAGGACTTTCTTCCAACCCGTGCGATTGCAATGGGTCACTTCAATTGTCGGGTCAAATAAGAGCCGTTCGCCTGCGCTGTACAACTTCCAGTTGAGCGATATGTCTTCGGCAAACTCAATCTTCTCATCGAAACAGCCATACCGCTCTAAGGCATCGCGGCGATAGACGATATTGGCTGAAGGGATGCTGGTTGTAAAACGCTCAGGGGTCTCCGGCATGAACTCTCTGAATTCGATTAAGTAGCCGACAAGCCCGCTCACGCTCGCCGGAGTTCCATTGCGCAATGAGCCGCCAACTGCCGCATATTCGCCTTCGCGGTGCCGCGTAATGGCCCGCTCAATGACATCCGCATTGGCGATGCAATCGGAATCTATCAGCAGGCAGTAGGGCGCAAGCGTAGCACCTATGCCTATGTTGCGGGCCTTTCCTGCAAAGGTGCGCTTGTCCATATGAATCAAACGCACGGCAGGGAATTCACGGGCGACGATGTATGGCGTCTCATCCGTAGAACTATCCACAACGGTGATGTCGAATATACATGAAGTCTGCTGATTGAGGATTGCCGTTAAACACTGACGTATGGTTCGTGCTGAATTATAGCAAGGTATGATGACCGAGATGTCAGGGGTTTGGAGTTTGGCCGAATTCTTCATTCAATCGTTGCCTTGCGCTGCTGCCGCTTCAATAATTTCTATGAAGGTGCAATTTGTGTGATTTATGGTTATGTTTTTTGTGGAAGCAATGACTATGGAGTCGGGAACTGGATGCTGTGCAGCTATTCCGTTAAGAAAGCTTGGGATTTCATCTTGGTATCCCAATGAATTTGGCCCGGCGATTTGATCATGGTAGTTAGTCATTTCTCTCTCCATGTATAAATATTTTTAATTCATTTCTGAATACATTCTCAACTTCTTTATCGGAGTAAGTATAAAGCGATAGTTTATCAGCTGGGCCTGCAATAACATTTTTTTCTGTAGGGATTCTTCGTCCGCAAATTTTTGCCAAAAGATACTTGCCTGCAGATCCTTGAGCACGATACACAGCGGATATGTATAGTACTTTAGCCTGGTCGCGGTTCTTTTTCTTGTATAACAGAAAGCTATTTCGCTGAATATCATCAGACATCGCATCCTGATACATTTTGTGCAATCTATCTACAAGAGGATCTTCGCAACTAAATTGATTGTGCAAGGCTTTTGACAATAATATATCTCGAACAATTCGTATTTGTACTATAAATTTAGTAGCCGCTACTCCCGGATATTTATTGTTTACAATGCTTCTGAAATTTTTATAATCCCACTTCATATCTAACTCATCCAACCATTTAAGAAGTAAAGATTTGCGCCCCATTAAAACTTGATCATTCAGAATGGCTGTATATGACCCGATAATTTTGCCTTTATAGTGTGCACTATAGGTGTCGTAATAAATGAGTAATGTTGGAAAAGAAAGATAATAATCTCTTTTTGCTTTTTTGCATGCATACGGTTTAGTGGCCATTTTCTCTAAAGTTTCCCACATGCTATCCAGCATCTTTATCATTCTAGGTTCTACTTGTGTACTATTATCATCTACTCTATATGGTCTTTTTGATGCTCTTGTATATACATAAAAAAACCACATATTGCGCCAGACTGCGCTTTCCCCATCATCTTCAGGCAAAAGGGCTGAACCTTTTTGAAAGATATATTCTTGAAGCTTTGTGTATGGAACTACTAAAGGGTTTTCAGGATGCCATAAAAGCTCAGCTATTCTTCTGACCCCGAAAGCCGGCTGCCCTGCTACAAAATACTCCTTTGCTTCGTGGTGGGCAGTACCAGATCCCATCCAGTAAAGTCTTTGTTTAACATATACTACAGATAGAATTATAGTGGCCGATAACAGAATTACATAAAGAGCTTTTTTGTTATAGTACTTAAGGGTTGGCCTTGCTATCTTGTCGTCGGGATTTGGACCTCGACCTCGGATATATTTGCTCATTGCCATGGATTTTTTAAATTTGTAAATCAGATGTTGAAGAGCAGCAATTAACAAATATCCGGAGTAAGCATATACTGTGGTAAGAAGTATGGTGAGCAGTAAAAACCCTAATCCGAATATGATATGAATTCCGCCTATATGCATTTTTCACCCAGAGTAGAGTCCATTTTTGAAAATTTAGCTTCAGTCTTCGATTTGTGATCTATTGTTTTACCAAAGATCAGGGTTTGAACCTATTCACTTGCTTTCCCAGATGATCATATTTTTATCAAAAAGATTTAAAAACAGCAAGTTATTATAAGATTTTAGCCTGTATAGCCAGTTATAAAGATTTCTTGAATCGAAAAGTTGAGTGGAGTATGAAAATAGCCAGAATTGTAAAATCCTGAAGTGGTCTAGGATTCGGGGGTTCTGGGGTTTCCGTCTCCGTCACTCTCCGGCGTGACTTCGCCATGACAAGCCGCCGAGACACACGTGAAGGCCGCTAAATTCATGAGCCAGCTTTTATGAACTAATACTTCATTAGCTTTTGTGCGAGCCGGTGAAGTTCCGGGTTGGCAAGAGCTGAAACCTTCTTTTTCACGGTTCTGGAGTAGTATTCTTTTTCAGTCTTATTCAACGGTTCACCTGACAATCTCTTCTTGAATAGTTCTTTTTGTTTTGGCGAGAACAATTGCGATAAGGCATATTCAAGAGACAGGACTTCGTATTTCTCTTTTAACTGCCTTGCTTTCCCCGCATCCCGTTCAAAATAATTATTAAATGTTACTTTTAAGCGATCAGAATGCAAACGACTGCCTGCCAAAGAGACAACATCGTTGCGGGATAACGCATTTTGCAGTCCTTTCACATAGTCAACTTCTTCTGTTGAAAGGCAGCTTTTTAACTGACTGGCCCAAGCAAATGATAAACGAAAGTATTGATATACTGCCAATGACAATAAGACCAATGAATGGAAATCTTCTTTATCTTTTGTTTTACTTAAATAGTTTTCAACACGGCCATAGTCAAAGTTATATTCCTGCGCCGCATTTGCAAGCAAAACCGGAAATCCTTCCCACAAACGTGTGTCTTTGCTTTTAACAACTTCCGCAAGTGTTTTATTAACATCCAAATCTCCTGTTGCTTCAAAAAGAGAAAAGCCGAGGCGATCTAAATTTTCCAGCAATTCTTTTTTATCCATAAATCTTTTCCTCCCTAAGCAGGGATATAAAATATTCTAAATTCTTGATTATTCGATTTTCTGAAATGTCGTATTTGGCCATGTTTTTAAAATGAGATTCAAGGTGCTTTATATCAATTTCATCTTTGCGCGCTTTGACCAATTCCACACAATCCTCATAATCAACATTTGTTCCGCGGAATATTTTGCTTACAATTAAATCGTAATTATTTAAGATTCCGATATAGAGATAAGAAAATCTTTTTATTAATTCATGGTTTCCCTTATCCAGCGGCGACTCCATCAACTCTGTCGTATGGATTCGTTTTCCCGGAAACAAATCAAATATAAAAACTTCATCTTTTCTCTGCCAGCCCGATCCTATTGTTCGCTGGTATCCCAAGTCTTCTAAAATCTTGATAAGGTATTTGTATTCTGACCCTACTGGGATTAAAAAATCGACATCCTTGGTAGAATTTTTAATATCCAACAAGGTAAGCGCTGTTCCTCCACAGGCAATAAGATGGACTTTTCTTCGGCAAAATCCATTCCATTGGCCCACTACATCCAGCAATTTCTGTTTAGTAATTCGATAATCCATATTTGTATAAATTCATACAATTAGTTGAGTTAATTAATACAAAAAATTGTATGTATATGTACAGAATATAGTAAAATTTGTCAAGACTTTAATATAACTACCTGTAGTTTAATATAAAATATGGAATATGAAATTATATCCCCAAAGATTTGTTGAAGAAGCCAAACAGCCGCAGTATCTTTAAAATAAATTCTGAATTAAAATAAAGGAATTATGGACAAGCCGGTTGGCATAATTGGTATCGGGGAGATGGGCGGGGTGTTTGCCAGGGGGTTTTTGAAATCCGGGCATCCTGTGTATCCGGTGAATCGTGAAATGGATTATGAAAAGGTTGCCAAAGAAATCCCTGATCCGGCCTTTGTTTTAATATCCGTCGCTGAAAAGGACTTAACAGGCGCATTAAAGAAATTGCCGAACGCCTGGAAAGGAAAAGCAGGATTGCTTCAGAATGAACTGCTTCCATATATTTGGGAGGCAGAGGACATTGCATCTCCTACTGTCATGGCCGTCTGGTTCGAAAAAAAACGGGGACGGGATGTGAAGGTGATCTTGCCAACTGCCGTGCATGGGCCTAACGCCCAGGCAGTAAAGGCTGCGCTGGATTCTTTAGATATTTCATGCACTGTTATTAATGATGAAAAACGAATGCTGTTTGATCTCATTAAAAAGAATGTATATGTTTTGACGATAAATATTGCCGGGCTGAAGGTAAATGGAACTGTTGGGGAGCTCTGGGAAAACCATCGAAATCTGGCCGAGCAGGTGGCAGGGGAGATTATGGATATCCAGGAATGCCTGACACGCGGGGAACTTCCAAGAGAAAAACTCTTTGAAGAAGTGATACAGGCGTTTCATAAAGCGCCTGAGCATACCTGTAAAGGAAGGGCTGCATTGGATAGATTGGCCCGGGCATTGAGCCAGGCTGAAATGTGTGGCATTCATACACCGGTATTGAAGACGATAATGGGCGGCATGTAAAAAATGAAGCCGCCGCTGCATCGGCGTATCATGTCTGTTCGGTATGCGGATACATCTCAGAAACAAATGCGCCTGAAAAATGCCCGGTGTGCGGTGCGGTAAAGAGTAAATTTAAACTGGTTGAATAACGCCCGTTATGCCAGAACAGCCTCCAGAGCGTCTTGAAGGTGAGCATATTTGAATTCAAACCCATGACGCAAAAGATTTTCAGGTAACGCCTTCTGGCTCTGAAGAAGCGATTTTCCCATCTCGCCCATGAACACCTTAATGACAAAAGACGGTACGCTAAAAAATGAAGGCCGGTGAAGAATACGTCCCATCATTTTTGCGAGTTCACGATTTCTGACAGGGTTGGGCGCACACAGGTTAAACGTTCCATTTATGCTGCTCATTTCCAGGGCAAAAATAATGGCAGACATCAAGTCCTCAATATGAACCCATGAAAGCCATTGGCTGCCGCTGCCCATTGGGCCGCCTGCGAACAATTTAAATGGAAGAATCATTTTCTGCAATGGCCCACCATTTTGCCCAAATACCAGCCCAAATCGCACCACAACCACCCGGGCATGT
>JAABPS010000172.1 GCA_011391835.1 Desulfobacteraceae bacterium | reverse complement strand
AGCAGGGATGTGGTACCGAACAACACAGAAATTCCAATCACGCCCGGAAGTAAATCTGGTATACTTTCAAACCCCCTGCCTGACTTAATAAAAAACATTCCCGTCCACGCGATGGGAAAAATCAACCCCCAACTGATATTGGGCGGTTTGAGATAATATGTACGCATATCCTTCATCAGAATATTCCAGAAAGCAATCAATTTTTTCTTCATGCGGCACCGCCTTTTTTTTCAGCTTCTTTTTTTAATATACCTGCCTCAATGCCGGTAACACGTACAAATATGTCTTCAAGTGTCGGGACTAATCGCCTGGCTTC
Organism: Desulfobacteraceae bacterium; assembly: GCA_011391835.1. Classification (GTDB taxonomy): domain Bacteria; phylum Desulfobacterota; class Desulfobacteria; order Desulfobacterales; family JAABPS01; genus JAABPS01. Next base: position 5,906 of record JAABPS010000172.1, on the reverse strand, counting down.
CATAACTTCAATTTTCTGTTCTTCCATGAATCTCACAAGCTGGCCAAGATTGATAGGTTTGACAGATTCGATGCGGATTTGCCCTGACGAAACAGTTTGAAACTTATAATCAGGAAAACCGTTTGCAAGCATACGGGAAGAATCTGCGGGATTTTTCGAAACAGATATTAACATAATCTGTTTGCCCATTAATGGCTGCAGAAGATTCTTGACGAAGTCTGTTTTTACTATCTGACCTTTGACGATAAAAGAGATACGTTCACAAAGTCTTTCAGCCTCTTCAATATAATGTGTGGTAAGAAAAATTGTTGTTCCGGTATTGTTAAGGTCTGAAATGAGTTGTCTGATCTGCCTTGCGCTGGCGACATCAATTCCGGTAGTCGGCTCATCAAGGAACAGGATTTGGGGATAATGAATAATGCCTGCTGCAATAGTAAGTTTCCGTTTCATACCCTTGGAATAACCGCCGAATTTTCTACTGGCTGCGTCCGTCAGCCCGAAAGATTCTAGCAATTGTCTCGCACGCTTTTGACGTTCATCCTTGAACATTCCATATAACGAAGCACAAAAGCAAAGATTATCGAAACCGGACAACTCCGGATAAAGGTTGCTTTCATCCGGAACAATTCCGATTAAGTGCTGTGCTGCTTTTGGGTTTTTCGTACAATCCTGACCGGCGACTTGAATTGTTCCTGAATTCGGTCTGGAGAGTCCCGTGAGCATGTTAATTGTAGTCGTTTTTCCTGCGCCATTCGGGCCAAGGAATCCGAAAATCTCCCCTTTTTTCAGAGAAAAAGATATTTCATTGACAGCAGTTATATCATCAAATTTTTTCGTTAGTTTAACAACATTGATTAGCGTATTTTGATCATCAATTATTTGCATTGATTCGTCCATTTTCGTTTCTTTCCTATAGCATACCGATTGAGATAAGAGATACTGACTTTTTTGTCTGGACAATTTAACCCGGGATTAATTCTACTTTCAATTTATCTTCCGATATTTCAAAAATCCTAATACTGAAATTGTCAAATTTTTTAAGAACCAGAGCATCTGTGAATTCTTTGGTGCTTCCTTCGAAGTTGACCACAAGTTTTGCTTCGTCAGGCTGCATATCGCTTACCTGAATCGTTTTTACCCCTGGAATTTCTTTAAGCCCTTCCCTGAACTTGATGAAGCTTGAAAGGTTTCGAGTGCCTTGAACCACAATCTCCACATTTCGGAAAGTAATCCTTCTAACCTGCATAACACCCGATTTTGTTAAACTGTTCTTTAATTTTTTCACCGAAACATTGGCTTGGATCAATACCCTGTAGCTCTTGTCAGAAAAAGCCTCTGTCAATACCTTATAATCACTGATATATTTGTCTGTATCATTATAAATTGTTTTATTGATTACTTGAAAATTTTGAGCAACTAATTCTACTGGCAAAATCTCCGCTACTGCTTTATCCAGCACAGCAACAAGACCATTGGCAATAGCCTCGTGTTTTGCAGCCTCAACATCCGTTTTGTAAACACCCGATGCCCCTATGGCCTCTATTGTTTTTACTTCCATCTGCCCGTAAGCATCATAGGAATCCATTATAAGCAATGGAACAGTAAAGCTCAAAACCAGCAACATAATTCTGCGAATCACGATAGAGTATTGAGCATTTGTCTTATACTTAGAAATGAAATGATCATTCAAATGAAAATATCTTAACATTTTTCCGTACCTCCCCATCTTCGATCTCATTCCTTTTACAAACCTTTTCCTGATTACCTTTACGCTTTCCGCTCCAGTGAATAATCGGCAATGGCCATGAGTATTTCCTTGTATTCAGATGGAGGAAAAAAAGAAATTGAATCCTTTGCCAATTGAATATAAAAGGCCGCTCTGTCTCGAACGTATGATATCCCATTATACTTTTTCAATAATTGGATCAGTGTTTGAAAATCATCAAATGTAAAATTACTATTTGTTATTATTTTTTCCATACAGTCTATGTCAATACGATTCGCTTTTTTTAGAGCATATATAACCGGCAGGGTCAACTTACCCTCTTTAAGATCCGTTCCCACCTCCTTGCCAAGCGTACGGGTATCGGAAATATAATCAATGAGGTCGTCAACCATTTGAAAAGCGATACCTATGTTCAACCCAAATGTGGAAAGAGCCTCTTCCTGCTTCTTTTTTGCATCCGCAAGTATAGCACCTGTTTGACATGCTCCCTGAAAAAGAACGGCTGTCTTCTGCTGTATGACTTTCATGTAATCATTTTCCGAAAGTGTGAGATCCCCTTTTCGAATTAATTGATCTATTTCTCCTTGCGACATCTCTTCAATAATTTCCGTCATCACCTGAATAATACCCATCTTGCCGGTATTGGTTGCAATTGAACTGGCTCGGGCAAAAAGAAAGTCACCCACAAGAACCGTAATGGGATTACCCCATATCGAATTCGCTACCGGCCTTCCTCTCCTTAAAGATGCTCCATCCACAATATCATCATGCAGAAGAGTGGCCGCATGCAGATATTCAAGGGCTGTTGACACCTCGATCTCATCTCGATGACTGTAACCGCATATCCGGGCGCACAGAACCATTAATAGAGGCCTTAGCCGCTTTCCTCCGCTGAACAGAAGATGACCGGCAACTTTTGAAATTAGATCGAGCTTCGAGTTAAGATTTTTCTTTAACGAGATTTCAATCTTTTCGAGATCATCTTGGACCACATCCCAAAATTGCCCTTTCAACTCTTTCACACCACGCCTCCTATAAGATCATATTCAAGCGCATCTGTGATCTGAATTTCAACAAACGAGCCTTCGTTTAAGCCCTTGGCATGAATATAGGTTACCCCATCCACATCTGGGGATTGATATTTCGTCCGGCCAAGGAAAATGCCCTCTTCTATTTTTTCTTCCACAAGCACCTCCATTTTTCTTCCAATCATCTTTTGATTATTCTTCAATGATATAGCCTTTTGTCTGGACATCAGCGTGTCATACCTGCTCTCTGCCGTTTTTCTTGTTACGTGATCTGGCAGCCGATGAGATGGAAGATCTTCAAAATCAGAATAAATAAATACTCCCAAATGTTCAAACTGGATATCTTCAATAAACGTCAACAGTTCGATAAAATCAATCTCTTTTTCACCTGGAAATCCTGTTATCAATGTTGTTCGGAGAGATGCATCCGGAACTTCTGACCTGATTTTTTCAAAAAGCCTGTAAAGGTCTTCTTTTCTATATGCCCTTCCCATTTTCTTTAGAACAGACTGGCTTGTATGCTGAATGGGGATATCAAAATAAGAGCAAATGTTTTTATGTGAACCAACTGTTTTGATGAATGAATCATCAACGCTCTCAGGATGCCCGTACAAAATCCGTATCCATATATCTTCGGATAGTTTCGCGATTTCTTCCAGCAGATACGCGATGGTTCCCTTCGAAGAAAAGTCGTTTCCATAGGATGTCGTATCTTGAGCAACGAGTACCAATTCCTTAACACCAGAAGCAATTAGAAATTTCGCTTCCATGACAATATCATTCAATGGCCGGCTTCGCTGCTTTCCCCGTAGCTTTGGGATGATGCAGTATGTACAATGCCTGTCACATCCTTCTCCAACCTTCAGATAGGCGGAGTGCGAAGAAGTTAGCCGTACGGTGGTGTCATCACCTTGAATCTTAGAATTTGTCGGATCCGGGAGATAGCACTTTGGAAGTCCTATTGATTTTTCGACGGCTTTAACTATTTCATCAAATCCGCCGGTACCTATGAAACAATCGACTTCCGGCAATGTTTCGATGATCCTTTCTCTGAAACGTTCGGGTAAGCACCCGGCAACAATTAATTTTTTGCACGTACCTTTTTTTTTAAACTCTGCAAGCGCTAAAATTGTATCAACGGATTCATTAACAGCCGACTCAATAAAACTGCATGTGTTTACGATGATAACGTCAGCCTCATCCGGTTCATCTTCCACGAGCCATCCGGCTTTACTCAATCGGCCCAGCATCCTATCGCTGTCTATGCTATTCCTCGCGCATCCAAGGCTAACAAGATGCAATTTCATATTTAAAAATCCTTACAAATAGTATACATTTCTATATCAACGGATTATTGATAATTTCTAAACCCGTTCGAATAATAATTCGTCAGCCTTCCACCCTTATCTTTTACAACAAGCAGGCATTCAATCCCATCCAGACTGTTGATAAGTTCCATTCCTTTTGATTGGCCCATCACCATAATACCGGTTGCAAGCCCGTCTGCAAATACACATGTATCCGCTACGATAGAGACAGAGACAACCCCTTTGCTAACCGGATATCCCGTTTTTGGATCTAAAATATGGGAATAAAATTTTCCATTAACCTCAAAAAAGTTTCGATAGTCACCGCTGGTTGCCAGGGCTTTATTGGTAATATGAACGATTTCATAAACTTCATCATGCGGCGATCCTTTTTGAGGCGTATTCACCCCAACTCTCCAGCTCCGGCCATCGCGCCTGTGGCCGGATGCATAGACTTCGCCGCCAATTTCTACCAGAAAATCATCAAAACCTTTTTTTCTGATCAGATTTGCTACCTGGTCAACCGCATACCCCTTAGCAATAGAAGCAAAATCAATTGAGACATTCGCTCGCTTCTTCTTCAAAAAACCTTGTTCAGATATTTCAATTTTTTCGAAACCAATTTCTGTTAATACCTCTCTGATAATTTCTTTATCAGGAACGTCTGCTCTCATTTCATAGATATCTGGACCCAGTTTGGCAAACCCCCACAGTTCGACCAATGGCATTACCGTGCCATCCCACGCTCCATTTGTAAGCCCGTAAATTCGTTTGCCAACCTGCGCAACATGTAAAAAATCCTTCGAGACATGGAATTTCTTATCAGTTTCACGCATGGAATTAAATCTGCTGATTTCACTGTCCGGGATATAAGTTGACATGCTTTGGTTTATCGCTTCAAGCCGTTCGTTAATTTGAGCGTGCAACCCATTTAACTTATTAAAGTATCCAGCGATTACCTTAATATGATAGGTGGTTCCCATGGTTTCACCTGTAAGCTCAAATTCCTTCTTCAAACCACAACCGGCAAAAATTATAACAAGAATGATAATAATATTTTTCTTTATCATAACAAAAATCAGCAGATTCTCGGGAGTTGTTCGCCGGTAAGCATATCAATGATCCGTGTTCCTCCAATCCGGGTTTTCATAAAAACTTTTTCCGGATTTTCAGAAACTACTTCTCCAATAATACACGCATCCTGGCCATATTCATCGTCTTTCATTACTGATAAAACCTTGTCCGCATCACCTGCCGGAACAAACGCAAGAAGTTTCCCTTCATTGGCAATATAAAGAGGATCAAATCCCAGAAGTTCACATATCCCGGCTACCTCATTTTTAACCGGTATCCGTTCTTCGTATATTCGAATCCCCACTCCTGAACTCATGGCGATTTCATTTAACACTGTCCCTACGCCACCTCGAGTCGGATCCCTCAGCACATGGATATCTGATGCCATGGACAGCATTTTTTGTACCATGTGATTTAAAGGCGCTGTATCACTTTTGAGCGTAGATTCAAAAGACATACCTTCCCGCTGTGTCAATATTGTGATGCCGTGATCTGCGATGGTGCCGCTTAATAGTATCGTGTCACCCGGTTTTGCCCGGTCCCCTCCGACATTGACAGCCGCGGGAATTACCCCTATGCCGGATGTGTTGATGAATAGCTTATCGACAGCTCCTTTTGGGACAACTTTTGTATCACCCGTGATAATTGTCACCATTGCTTTTTCTGCGGACTGACCCATAGATTTTAATATCTGCTTTAAGTCAGCCATAGAAAAATTTTCTTCAATAATTAAGCCCACACTAAGATAAAGCGGTATGGCGCCACACATGG
>JAABPS010000171.1 GCA_011391835.1 Desulfobacteraceae bacterium | reverse complement strand
TAATCTTTTATATTGTCAATCCGCTATAAGCTCAAATGTTGAAACGGTTGTAAAATCGTATTGTGAGTTAGATTTTAAAGGAGCTAGAGTTTTTAACAAAGACTATCAGGATATAGTTGAGCTTATGAACTGGGAAGAAGATCAAGACGAGCCAGGTTGGGATTGTTTCTATATAATCTCAGGATATCAATTAAATAAGCAAAACGTACTATCAAAAAGTGCAAAAGTTGAAATTAGCTATGATGTTATTGCTGAATTATGTAGTGATTTTGTTCTAGATAATAATAAATTTAAAAAGGTTGCTAATTTTGAATTAGAAAAAGTTAACAATAAATGGAAGATAAAAGAATATGTAACTCAGCCCATGGTGTCGCTAAACTATGCTATAAAATATTTTGAGGAACAAATAAAAGAAGAACAGGCAAATAAAGATAATGATAAAGTTGCGATATATAAGAAATTGATTTTGGACTTGAAAAAATTAACGAAACCTTAGCGATGGAATAGAGTATCGTGTGATCTACGGGGCATCATATAATTCCCCCGTCAAGCAAAATTTAATGGAATATAGGGGACGTTGTTGACAATTTGTACAAGCTATATGATATTTAGACCGTTTGATAGAATTCGTATCGCAAGTGATCAGTCAGGCTGAAGAAATGGTGATTGGGGTCAAACCTTGATATTTGATTTTGGTTGACAAACATGCATCGATCCTATATGGATTTACTCTATGAGATTGGGAATTTTTTGGGGCTAACCTATTCGGCTATTAGCCGGGTTGCGAAAATAGCGAGAGGAGATTGCTTCGTCGTCCGCCGAGGCGGACTTCTCGCAATGACAAAAAGACGTTCATATAGATATAGATGTCTGGATCCCGGATCAAGTCCGGGATGACACGAAGGAAAATTAACGATTTTTCTATATAATTGTTGGGTTACGCTTTGTTTAACCCAACCTACGAACTTCTCGCACTGACGGGAAGCGATTTTAACAACGACGAAGTCAGGCAGTTGACGGCGAATCAGGAGAGCGCAGTAAAAAGGGCTGGAAAGAATTTGTGATTGGCCTTTGGGAAGGGATAGTCTTTGATCTTTGATGGATAAACCCATTTGTAAGCCACAGGCCCGTTTAATTTTATTTTGCCGGAGATATAGGTACACATATATACATCCATCCTGATTTTAAAATGGGTGTATGCATGCCGAATATGGGTGAGATGGAAATCCACTTTTATCTTCAGATTGACCTCTTCTTTTACTTCCCGGATGCAGGCCTTTTCCGGGCCTTCCCGTTCCTTCACCTTTCCACCGGGAAATTCCCATAAACCGCCAAGAAGCGATTCAGGCTGCCGCTGGGTAATCAGCAAACGCCCGTGCTTTCGGACAACAGCCGTGGAGATGTGATATTCAGGAACCGGCTTTGCGGACAGACGTCTTGGGTATTTATCCGTCACACCATTTTTAAATGCCATGCACTGCTTCTGAACCGGACATTGTTTGCACATCGGATGCGAGGGCTTGCAGATAACTGCACCCAGTTCCATCATGGCCTGATTAAATGCGTCTGGAAGGGACGTTAATAACAGTGTGTCTGCTTTTGCCTGAAAGACTTTATGCGAGGCGGAGCTATTTACAGGATCTTTTAATTGAAACATACGGGCAAGCACACGTTTGACATTGCCGTCCACAACGGCCAGGGGTTTTTGAAAAGCGATGCTTAGAACAGCAGCCGCAATATAATTTCCCACGCCAGGCAGTTTTTTAAATGTGTCTGGGGTTTCAGGCATGTTTCCATTGAGATTTTTTACAATCCTATTGGCTGATTTGTATAAATTTCGCGCGCGGGAGTAATATCCAAGACCTTCCCAGGATTTCAGTACCTCCTGAAGAGAGGCATCTGCCAGATCCTTTATGGTTGGATATTTCTGAATGAATTTCTGATAATAAGGGATGACTGTATTGACCTGGGTTTGCTGGAGCATGACTTCAGAAACCCAGATATAATAGGGATTGGATGTGTCCCGCCAGGGCAGGCGCCTGCGGTTCAAATTATACCACTTTAGCAATGATTTCTGGAATGGATGTATATGACTGGATTTCATGATCTGTTTGTTGATTTAGCCCGGCTGCAATCCTGAATTCGGATAGAAAAGGGGATACTGCCTGAAAGACATTTGCAAGAAGAAGTGGTCGGGACGACTGGATTTGAACCAGCGACCCCAGCGTCCCGAACGCTGTGCTCTACCAGGCTGAGCCACGTCCCGACACAACTACGGTGTATTTCGTATACCGGTGCAGGCAACTGTTAGTTAAGTCAGTCCTAATTGTCAAATAAAATTATTAAAATTAAGACAACTCATGTTATTTAAAAGGGTTTTTAATAACAATCGTCTCTTCTCTTCCAGACCCTACAGAGATCATCTGGATGGGCACATTGGTCAGTTCTTCGATCCGTTTCAGATAATTTTTTGTGTTTTTCGGAAGATCCTTATATTTTCTGATATGAGAAATTTCTTCCGGCCAGCCCGGAAAGGTTTCATATACCGGTTTGCACTGGGCCAGCGCTGTCAGGCTGGCAGGTACTTCATCAATGTTTTTTCCCTGAAATTCATAATGGGTGCAAATCTTAAGAAACTCAAGTCCGCCCAGTACATCAAGTTTTGTAATGACATGACCGGTCGGACTGTTGAGACGTCCTGCGTTGCGAAGCAAAACCGTGTCCAGCCATCCGCATCTTCTCCTTCTTCCTGTAGTAGCGCCAAATTCAGCCCCTTTTTCCTGAATACGGTTACCGATTTCATCAAAAAGTTCAGTCGGAAATGGGCCTGCACCCACGCGGGTGGTATATGCCTTTACAATGCCGACAACGCCATGGATGTCCCTGGGCCCCACACCTGCTCCGTTGCAGGCATTTCCCGCCACTGTGTTGGATGAGGTGACATAGGGGTAGGTTCCATGATCAATATCCAGATGCGTTCCCTGAGCGCCTTCAAAGAGAATTTTTTTCCCGGCATCAATGGCCTGACGCATGGCAACAGACAGGTTCACCGCATGAGGCGCCAGGCGTTTCGCATACCCGGTGTATTCATCCATCATTTGTCTGAGATCGGTTGTCTCCGATTTTAAAAACGACTTCAAATAAAAGTTCTTTTCATCTATGATGGCATTTACCTTTTCCTTAAAAACATCCGGGTCAATCAAATCGATAAACCGGATGCCTCTTCGGGTAGCCTTGTCTTCATAACAGGGACCAATGCCCCGGCCTGTGGTTCCGATCTTTTTGTCTCCATTTATTTCTTCGCGCGCTTTATCAATCATCTTATGATAGGGCATGATGATATGAGCCTTTTCGCTGATTTTCAGTTTTTCAGGACTCACGTCAATGCCGTTTTTGTCTAACTTTTCCGTTTCTTCAATGAGAACCGCAGGGTCTATGACCATGCCATTTCCCAGATAGCATTGTTTGCCCTGCAGAATTCCGGAGGGCACCAGATGGCTGATGAATTTCCTGCCGCTGATCACCATGGTGTGCCCTGCGTTGTTTCCGCCCTGAAAGCGCACAACGATATCAGCAAATTCAGCAAGATGATCCACAATTTTCCCCTTGCCTTCATCCCCCCATTGAGTTCCGATAATCACAATGTTTGACATAGAATCTACCTTCAGTGTTTTGGTTTTTACACAAAACACCTCCCTACAGATATCTGAAGAGAGGCGGGTCTATTTTCACCATTTATGAAAACAGTGTGTGAACGCTATGTGCGTTTTTTTCGAAAATACTCCTTCAGCAGGGCGGAGCATTCCGATTCACAGATTCCTCCAATCACTTCCACCTGATGATTGAGCCTGGTGTCTTGAGCCAGGTTGTATAAAGAACCGGCTGCTCCCCATTTCGGATCGCTGGCACCAAAAACGAGAGTGGATACCCTGGCGTGAATAATGGCGCCCATGCACATGATACAGGGTTCAAGCGTCACATAGAGAATTGTTTCTATGAGCCTGTAATTATGAATCTTACTGCATGCACTTCGCAAGACAGAAATTTCCGCATGCCCTGTTGGATCATTCTCACGTATCACTTTATTAAATGCACATGAAAGGATCTCTCCAGTCCGGGCAACAAGTACTGCTCCTACAGGAACTTCATCTATTTGTCCAGCTTTTTCGGCTTCCTGTATCGCCAGATGCATATATGTAATATGGTTCATCCTGACATATCCTGTAAACAAAACCAGCAAGCCATCATGGGAAAACTTATCATTGACATGAAAAAAAGTATAGCTTATGAATCCAGAGTTTTTCAACATAAAATGAATGCGCCCGTAGCTCAGCTGGATAGAGTGCCGGACTACGAATCCGTAGGTCGCAGGTTCGAATCCTGCCGGGCGCGCCACCATGTTCGTTCAGGGTTACAGCGTATATGCTGTGACCCTTTTTATTGCCGAAGAGGCATATCTATGGAAATCTGTTTTACTTTGGTGTATACAGATGTATCCATCTCACAGGAGGAAAAAACAATGTCAAATAACACGGTTGAGCTTAAACATGATTATGCGGATATCAATGGCGTCAGGATTCATTATGTATCGCATGGAAGCGGAAAGCTGGTATTGTTTCTTCACGGGTTTCCATCGTTCTGGTATATGTGGAAAGAGCAGTTGATGGAATTTGGGAAAGATTACCACGCCGTTGCCATGGACATGCGCGGATACAACCTGTCTTCAAAGCCGGAGGGTATTGAACACTATCAGATGAAATATCTGATGGATGATGTCAGGGCAATGGCAGACTATTTGGGCTATCAAAAATTTATACTGGTTGCCCATGACTGGGGAGGAGCGGTGGCCTGGCCATTTGCCAGCCGATATTCTGAATATCTTGAGAAGCTCATTATCATCAATGCGCCGCATCCGAACATATTTGCCCATCTCTTGGCAACGAATAAGGAGCAGCAAAAAGCCAGTCAGTATATTCTATTTTTTCAATCTCCAGACGCAGAAAATATTATTTCGGGAAACAGCTATGCAATGCTCTTTAAGGTTATTGTTACGCCTGAAATGCAGTTTACAGAACATGACCGGAAGATGTATCTGGAGGCATGGTCTCAGCCTGGAGCGATTACCGGTAGTCTGAATTATTATAGGGCTGCCGTGCTAACTCCTCCTGACATTAAAAACAATCCAGATGGGAAAGGGCAGGCAGCTGAGGCATTCACACAGGTGATGGTGCAGGTTCCGACACTGGTGATCTGGGGAGAAAAAGATACAGCATTGACCATTCATAATCTAACGGGCATTGAGGAGTATGTTCCTGATTTAACAATTAAAAAAATTCCAGAGGGCTCTCACTGGGTTGTCAATGAAACGCCGCAGCTGGTTTCTTCAATGATTCGAGAATTTATCCGTCAGACATAGAAATCCCAATTGAATTAAAACATCTTGAACACCGACGTTAGAACTGCAAGAACATAAATTCATTTAACCAACATTTGAGATTTTGATTAAATTGAAGGGCAATATACATAAAATTGTATAATTTCTTTGACATAACATACCTGATTCTCTTATAATGTTTTCAATTCAATAAACCAGTTACATACCATTCGCATGACCATGACATTTATTTTAGGGGGCTGCAAATGAAAATAGCTATCAAGGGCTTCATGATCTTTTGCTGTTTAACTGTTACAGCATGCGCCGGAGGAAAATGCATTCAAGGCAATTGTAAAAATGGAACAGGAACGATGATCGCATCTGATGGTACCAAGTATGAAGGCAGCTTTAAAGACGGTGCGTTTTTTGGATACGGAGTCATAACCTATCCAAGTGGGGATACCTATGTAGGCCAATGGAATAATAGCCTGAAGGAAGGACAGGGTATATATACATGGCCCGGCGGAGATACTCAGGGAGACGAGCATGTGGGTATGTGGAACCAGGGAGAAAGGAAGGGGCAGGGCACCTATACCTGGTCCAATGGCGAGCAATATCAGGGGGAATTTAAAAATGAAATGCGGCACGGTGAAGGTACCATGACCTACTCCAATGGAGATGTGTATGAAGGGCAGTGGAAGAATAATGTGAGAAGCGGCGTAGGCGCCTATATAGCGAAGAATGGCGACAAATATGCAGGCCAATGGGAAAACGGCAAAATGAAAGGGTATGGAACCTATATCTGGGCAAATGGCGATAAATATGACGGCATATTCGTGAATGGTATGCCCAATGGGAAGGGTTCGAAATATTTTAATACCGGTGATG
>JAABPS010000170.1 GCA_011391835.1 Desulfobacteraceae bacterium | reverse complement strand
ATTGCCCTGGATGCTGCCGCATAGGCCTGCGATATGGCTTCGGTAATAAGTTGAGGGCTGTGGGCAGTTCCGCATATAAACACCGCATCCACCGCCATTTCCACCGGCCGCAGCTTCACATGCGCTTCCATGAAATACCCATCTTCATTTCTGGCCACCTTCAGGATGGAGGCCAGCTCTTCAGAATCTTCTGGCCGCATTCCCGCGCTCAACCCGAGAATGTCCGCATCAACACTTAACCGGCGCCCTAAGACATGATCCATAAATGTAACGGTCACACCCTTTTCCAGGGATTCAACCTGCGGCGGATTCTCCGGGTCGAAACGGAAAAACATAATGCCCAGGTTTCTTGCCTCTGTGTAGTAATCTTCCATCAGGCCGTATGTTCGGATATCTCTATAGAGCACGTAAACCGACGCTTCGGGTCTTAATTTTTTAATATGAATCGCATTTTTTATGGACGTCTGGCAGCATATCCTGGAGCAGTTCTTGAATTCTTCATTTCGTGACCCCACACACTGTATCATGACAACCTGATCCATGCCGTCAGCGCCGCTCTCTTCTAAGCGCTGCGCCAGTTCAAGTTGAGTGATAACGGCTGGATTTTCTCCATAAAGAAATTCTTTGGGCGTGTATTCATGAGCGCCCGTTGCCAGAATAATTGCGCCATGCTCTATTTTTCTTTCATACATACCGGGCCCAACCAGCACTTCTGTTGTAAAGTTGCCTTTAAACCCTGAAAATCCCACAATCAGCGACTGGGTCAGAACCTGAATTTTGGGATGTGACGTTACCTTCCTGATGAGACTATAGAGATACTTCCCGATATCGTCACCTTCAATTGTTTTTTTCAGGCGCGTTGCCAACCCTCCCAGTTGCATTTCTTTTTCCACAAGGACAACCTCAAATCCCTGCCCAGCAATTCCAAGCGCTGCGTTCATCCCTGCGACACCGCCTCCCACCACAAGGGCTCGTTGGATAACTGGAATCTGCTTTTCGTGAATGGGTTTGAGTGTTCTCACCCGAGCGCAGGCCATCTTTACCAGTTCTTTTGCCTTTTCGGTTGCCTCTTTCGGAAACCCGGAATGACACCATGAATTCTGGTTCCGAATGTTGGCCATTTCAAAAAGATACTTATTGATGCCTACTCCTCTAAGGGTATCCATAAAAATCGCTTCATGGGTTTTGGGCGTGCAAGACGCAACCACAATCCGGTTGAGGTTATGTTCTTTTATTGCCTGTTTCATCCGTTCCTGTGCGTCTTGTGAACAGGAAAACATATCCTCAGTTGCAAAGACAACCTGGGGAAGTTTTTTTGCGTACTCAGCCACACGGGGAACATCCACAACGCCGGCAATATTAATGCCGCAATCACAGACAAAAACACCGATTCTGGGATGTTCGGAAGCCACATCTTTTTCCTGAGGAATTTCCACAGTTTTTGTTTTAGTCCCTCGTGCGGATGCCAAATGCATTCCTGCTGCGCATGAAGCCGCACTTGCTTCAGTCACAGAACTCGGAATATCCTTGGGACCCTGAAATGTGCCGCATACGTAAACCCCGGGTCGTGATGTTTCAAGCGGCGCAAAAGGTGTGGTTGCCGCAAAATGATAATGATTTAACTTGACATCCAGTCTTTTGGCAAGCTCAATGGATGATTCAGCCATCTGAAGCCCAATGGACAGAACCACCATATCAAAAACTTCAGTTTGAATATCTCCGGCTTCATCAACATAACGAATTTTAAGATCACCATTTGGGACAACTTCATCAATGGTGTGCACACGGGCTTTGACAAAACGCACTCCCTGCGTCTCTTTCGCCCTGAGATAATATTTTTCAAAATCCTTTCCAAATGTTCGGATGTCCATATTAAATATAACGCAATCCAGATCTCCACCGGAATGCTCTTTGGCTACCATCGCATCTTTAACCGCATGCATACAGCACACAGATGAGCAGTAACCGTTTCCGCACCTGTTATTGTCCCGGGAGCCAACGCATTGAAGCCATGCGATTTTTTTTGGCGCCTTGTGATCCGACAGCCTTACCAGATGACCCATTGTCGGCCCTGAAGCGCTGAGAATCCGTTCCAGCTCCAGGCTGGTTAAAACATTTTGATTGCTCTTATGATGATAAAACTCCTCCAGAATACCCGGGTCAAAAACCTCACATCCGGTACTTAAAATGACGGATCCAACTTCAATGTCTTTGATTTCCTCTTTCTGGCTGTGATCAACCGCATGAGCCAGGCATGCCTCCACACACTGGAAACATTCACAGCAGTAACCGCAATTCAGACAGCGCTTTGCTTCAGACCTGCCCTGTTTTTCTTTATATCCCAGCTCCACTTCACTAAAATTACCTTTTCGTTTGGAACGCGCAAGCTCAGGCATCTTTTCTCTGGGAGTCTTTGGTTCATTCTTTGGGATGGGTCGATATATCAGATTCTCTTTTGAAACCGGCTCCCGTCCCTGGGCCATATCTTTTCCATCAATATATCGATAAATAGATTCAGCCGCTTCCTTCCCCGCAGCAATCGCGCCAATGGCAATCCATGGCCCGGCCTGCACGTCACCTCCGGCAAAAACACCTTCACGGCCCGTGGAATAGGTAATAGGATCCACTTCAATGGTACCCCATTTTGAAATAGGGATGCCTGCCGCATTTTCAACAGCTGAAAGATCAGGCTGTTGACCAATGGCAGGGAGGACCTGATCAATCTCCATTTCATACTCACTCCCCGGAAGCGGCACCGGTCGTCGCCTGCCGGATGAATCGGGCTCTCCAAGCTCCATTTTAATGCATCGCAGTCCTGCGACCTTCCCATTCTTTACCAATATTTCCTGGGGCGCTGACAGATATTCAATTTTTACACCCTCATCTTCTGCAGCAGCTATTTCCTCTTCCCATGCAGGCATTTCATTGCGGGTACGCCGGTAAATAATATTGACAGCTTCAGCGCCCAGGCGCACCGCGCATCTGGCCACATCAATGGCCACGTTCCCGCCCCCCACAATGGCAACTTTTTTACCAACCAGCGCCTTTCCCTTGAGGTTGACTTCTCTGAGAAAATCAACGCCCTGACGGACACCTTTGGCTTTTTCTCCAGGCACCCCCAGATCAAAGCCTCTGTGAGCGCCCATACCGAGGTAAACAGCATTATACTTTTTTAATAGATCATCTATAGTCAAATCCGGGCCAAGCGGTGTGTTGGTTTTAATCTCGACACCAAGATTTGTAATGACTTCTATCTCCTGGTCCAGAATCTTTTTGGGAAGACGATGCTCTGGAATACCGACTCTGAGCATGCCTCCGGCTTCAGGAAGCGCTTCAAAGATAGTGGATAAAATGCCTTTTTTCGCAAGATGGTAGGCAGCGGACAAACCCGCAGGGCCGGACCCGATAATGGCAACTCTTTCTTCTCGTTTCGGGAGACATTCAATTTCAATATTTCTGCAATCAAACATGTCAGCAGCCAGCCGTTTCAGATCTCTGATGGCTACCGGATCATCGACGTCGCATCTCCGGCACGCGTCTTCGCATCCATGCGGACAAATCCTTCCCAGAACACCGGGGAGCGGAAGATCTTCCATGATGATCTCTAATGCTTCTTTGTATTTCCCTTCACCTACCATCTGAACGTATCCCTGAACATTCAGCCCTGCAGGACAGGCCAGTCGGCATGGCGCTTTATCGGTTTTTTGGATGGTGAAAGTTCCAGGAATGGCTTGGGGGTATTGTTTATAGGTTGCCTTCCGTGTGGATAATCCTTCGTCATAATCATTTTGAAGAACTACGGGGCAAACCTTTGCACAGTCACCACAGCTGGTACACTTATCAATATCAATATATCGCGGCTGTTGAACCACACGAGCGTTAAATCTGCCGGGTTCGCCTTTAAGCTCCAGCAATTCTGCGTTTGTTAAAAGTTCGATATTAAGATGCCGGCCGACCTCGACCAGTTTTGGAGAAATAATTCACATGGCACAGTCATTGGTAGGAAAGGTTTTGTCTATCTGAGACATCAACCCTCCGACTGCCGCCGATTTTTCAAGAAGATACACATAGTACCCGGAATTCGCAAGATCCAGTGCTGATTGCATTCCGGCAATTCCACCCCCCACGACCATTACCGATCCGTGCACTTTTTCAGACATGAATAACTCCCGTTGGTTTAATCAGGTGAATAGGACATGCTTAAATTTTATTTTCTGAATGAGATTCTCTTCTTTTAATATCCTATAACGAATATCTTCTGTTTAGTCAAGGCGGTCTGATCATTTTTTATTTCTATTTTTCTCTCCTGTCGCATGTTATCGGAGGATCTTCCGATAGCAAATAGTTGCATAACCTATTGTGAATTAAAGATTAATTTGACCTTGAAACCCATGCGCCTTCATGATAAAATAACATCACCAATCTGGAAATGGGAACTATTGACGCTGATCTTGAAGAAGGAACACTCTGTGTAAAATCCACCTTGATCGAATGCAACGGGTATGAAGTAAAGCCATTCTTCCGCCTTCGATTCAACAGCCAAGCAATAAGGAACCCGGTTGATGCCTGATCAACATCCATCCCTGATTAATATTGCTCTTGTGGGCGGCGGAGCCCTGTGCAAAGACATCCTTGAAAAAACCACGTTTGATTATCAGCAGGAAAACGCCATCGCTCCTATTCTCGCCGTTGCAGATCCGGATCCGGCAACTCCCGGAATGATGGCAGCAAAAAAACTGGGTCTGCTGACCTTTCAGGATTATCATGAATTATATAATAAACGATACAACATTCACCTGATTATTATTTTAACACCTGAACAAAAGGTGCTTGAAGAGATTCTAAATACACGACCCATTCATATCCGTATTCTCTCGTATCATGTTTTTAAAGTTTTTTGGGATGCGATTGGGCTGGAGGAACGAAAACTCAAAATACGAACCGAGGAAATGGAAACCATTCTAAATGGTATCCAGGATTTTATCCTGGTCATCACGCCGGATAAAAAGATTGTGGATGTAAACGAAGCCTTTTTAAGACAAATGAGGTACTCCCGTGAAAAATTGATTGGTCGGAAATGCTATGAGGTTTTCAGTAAAATTAAGCATCAGGAAAAGAGCTGCAAATCGCTCTGCCCTCTTAGCAATATTATTCGTGATAAAAAGCCAAGCCAGATGGTGCTGAATCAATTGGATCACCACGAAAATCCCCGCTATATAGAAGTAACGATTTACCCTATTTGGGAAAAAGACGGAAAGATCATGCGGTTCATTGAAATCAGCCGCGATATTACCAAACGGCGGATTGAAGAAGAAGAAATCACACACCGCCTGGAACAGATGGTTGAAGACAGAACACGGGAGTTAAAAGAGACTCACACCAAACTGCTTCACCAGGATAAAATGGCATCGCTGGGCAAACTCGCCGCTTCTGTCGTGCATGAAATCAATAATCCTGTGGCAGGAATCCTCAATTTAACATTATTAATCAAGCGAATCATCAATGAAGGAATGATCGATGAAACGGAAATAGATCTGTTTAAAAAATATCTGGATCTCATGGAAACCGAAACACGAAGGACCAGTCGAACTATCTCCAACTTGCTTTCCTTTTCACGGCAGTCCAAAATAGAACTGGATATACTGGACATTAACCATCTCATCGAAAAAACAATCATTCTTAATTCCAATTTACTTAAAATTAATAGAATATCAGTGATAAAAAGCTTTTGCCCCGACATTCCAAAAATTACAGGCTCCGAGGATCAACTTCAGCAGGTCTTCATGAATATCATCTCCAATGCAGCAGAAGCGATGGAAAGCAATGCAAGCGGTGTATTGAGGATAGAAACCATGTATTCTTCAATCAAAGGCGCTGTTACAATTTCCTTCCATGACACAGGCGTCGGCATTCCGGATGAAAATATACCAAAACTTTTTGAACCCTTTTTTACAACGAAAAAAATTGGAAAAGGGGTGGGGCTTGGGCTTTCCGTTGTCTATGGAATTATCCAGGAGCATAGAGGAATGATCAGTGTTGAATCAGTAGCCGGCAAAGGAACAACGTTTATTGTAGAACTGCCGGCGGCTCCTTCAATAAACACACAAACCGGTTATGGTGATTCATATGAACAATACAAAGATCCTTATTGTTGATGATGAGCAGATTATGCGGGAATCCCTCGCAGGATGGTTGAAGAGGGATGATCATGAAGTTGATACGGCCAGCAGCGGCGAAGAGGCCCTGGACAAATTAAAAGATCGTAAATTTGATATCCTTCTTGTGGACATTAAAATGGAGGGCAT
>JAABPS010000018.1 GCA_011391835.1 Desulfobacteraceae bacterium | reverse complement strand
TTTTGACTGCCCGGATGTTAACTACCGTTGGGCTTACCAGATTTGTAAGTTCAGAAAAATTATCAGGAACAGCTATCGAGTAGGAATGTTTATCGTTTTTGCCAGCAAAAATACCAACTCCCGTTTCCTTATATACAAGCCGGCGATACATCGTCTCTACTAAATTCAATGCGGTTTGGCTAAAGCTCAAAGCCCCCAGCAGCGTTGCTACAATAATTAAAAATAATAATAGGGCGTTACGCCCTTTTGAACCAAACGTTTTTTTTGACGACATCATGTGGTACTTTTTACTCCTGCCCGCTATTGTTTCTTCAAAAATTAAAAAAGAGTCTTTTGCAATTCTTTAGCCTTTTTCTTTCACATAAATAATTCTCAAATCATAAAGGATGCTCTTTAGCATTTTTCCCTCATCGTCTGACAAGTTCCCGCGGGTTTTTTCCTCAAGCATGGTTAAAATATCTATTGTCTGCTTTGCCAGAGGTAAATTACTCTCTTTTTTCCCTGATGTGGGGTCCTCAATAATCCCAAGATGAACCAAGGCGGATGCATTCATTGACATAATAAATGTCGGGAAATTCATCTCAGGCAACTGGGATTCTTTTATCTTCTCACCTTCTGGAGCAGTACGCGTGGTCTCCTTTTTTTCAGATTTTCTTTCAGAAGATGTTTCCTTTTTTATTTCTTCCTCTTCGCCCTTTCCTTCACCGCCGAAAATCCTGCGATCTTTTATTATAAAATCTTTTTTGTCTTCCGCCATTTTTCATCTCCCGGTTTTCGAGTGATTATTTTAACCTGTTAACACACAAGAAATAATAATAGGAATGACAGTCATTACACCATCTATATTTATCACAGTTCTAAACGGACAACAGACTTTACTAACGGCAGGTCGTTTAGCTTTTTGACAACTTCATCTGTCATGGGTGTGTCGGTCCGCAGGAAAACAATATTCCGTTCTCCATCTTTTGCCTGGCCTACCTGCATCCTGGCGATGTTTATCTTATTCTCTCCCAGCACCATACCTATGCTCCCAATGGCCCCCGGTTTATCAAGGTTATGGATAAGTGCAAGATATCCCTCCGGAACCATTTCAAGCCTAAAATCATTAATATTGACGACTCGTGGATCATTTCTCCCGAATATAGTCCCTGCAACCGACGCGTTCTTCTCTGTTGTAATGACGTTTACAGTAATTAAATTTAAATAATCAGAAGATTCAACGCTGGCTGTTTCCGTTACCTTTATCCCCATCTCTTTCGCAAGAACAGGCGCATTAACGGAGTTTACACCCTCCGCAACGGATGGCGTTAATAATCCTTTTAATAAAGCCGTTGTTACAGGCGCTAAATCCAAACCATAAAAATCACCGGCATACTCAACAACCACTTCTTTAAACTGACCCGTGACAAGCTGAGCCAGCAAGCATCCCATCCGATCAGCAATCATCAAAAACGGTTTAAGTCGTGTAAGCAATTCTCCGGTAACCGATGGTGCATTCACCGCGTTGATCAAGGTGCCTTCTTTAAGGAACTTAATAATCTGATCGGCCACGGCTACGGCAACATTGGTTTGAGCTTCATGTGTCGACGCACCCAGATGAGGGGTTGCGATGACGGTATCAAGTTTCAACAGCGGGTGATCGCCAGGCGGCTCATTTTCAAAAACATCCAGGGCAGCGCCTGCAACTTTACCGCTTTTGATTGCATCATACAGATCTTTTTCGTTTACGATCCCCCCGCGCGCACAGTTGATGATCATCACACCATTTTTCATCTTCTCAAAAGCATTCTTATTAAGAAGGCCTGTGGTCTGCTTGGTTTTAGGAACATGCACGGTTATGTAATCTGACTGTTTATACAGTTCTTCAAGACTCACGCTCTCAAATCCTGCTTTCTCAATTGTATCAGGCTGGACAATGGGATCATGCACAATGACTCTCATCTTTAGCCCTCTTGCGAGTTCGGCTGCGATCGAACCGATGTTGCCAAACCCAATCACACCATATGTTTTGTTGAAGACTTCTCTTCCCTGGAGTGTTTTTTTATCCCACCGGCCGCTCTTTAAAGAAGATGTTGCTTGTGGAATATTCCGGGTCAGAGCCATCAGCATTGCAATGGCATGCTCCGCAGTTGTAACGGTATTTCCTCCGGGCGTATTCATGACAACAATCCCCCGTTTGGTCGCTGCATGAATATCAACATTATCAAGGCCGATTCCGGCTCGCCCGATCACTTTCAACCGCTTCGCCTCACTTAGAATATCTTCCGTAACTTTCGTAGCGCTTCGGATCACAAGCGCATCATAATCTCCAATAATCGCTTTCTGCTCATTTGGAGAAAGCCCTGTCTTCACATCAACGTCTATTCCATCTTCATCCTTAAGCATTTGAATACCAATCTCACCAAGATTATCACTGACCAATACTCTCATTATCCCATCCCTCCGTTCACTATTAAACTTAAACCAATCTCTTGAAATTGATAAACAATTCCAAATAAAGAATAATCAGGTTAATCTGAAACTAAGCGTTAAATTAGAAGGCTATCTCGCTAAAAAACAAGGTCGTCAGTAGTTGCCTTATAAAATTTTACAAAAACTTCTGATAAGCGTTTTGGAACCCAGCGAAAAAATATGTAACACGATCTCCTATTTTTCTACTTTATTTATCCTGTGCTGAATGTATGAATTCCGAAACGCTTCATAAGGTGAATAATAATCATCTTTAAAAGACTCATAATCTCCTAATGTAAGCGACGTCTCATTTATCAGCGAAAGGCTTCTAGCGCCTAAAGCCGCTTCCGTAGGTTGTATATAGGTGACTGGATCAAGAAAACTATCACCAACATACCCAAACGTATCCCTCAATGTTGATGACCCTAAAAAAGGCCATACAATATAAAAGCCATTGCCGATTCCGTAAAATCCCAGGGTTTGGCCTAAATCTTCCTCACAAGGTTGAAGTTTCAGATATGTTTCAGCAGGATCCCAGAAACCAAGGACGCCAATAGTGCTGTTTATGATAAATCTCGCAAATTCAGACCCAGCACCTTTTCCTTTGGCCTGAAGGATGGCATTAATGAGGCGGGGAGGTGTTTGGAGATTGTGAAAGAAATTTTTTACTCCTTTTCGGGCCGGGGTTGGCATCACAACCTTATATCCAATGGCTACCGGTTTCAATACCCAAAAATATAATTTATCATTGAAATGGAACATGGCTTTGTTCCATGGCGCTATAGGATCTGCAACATCCGAAACCCCTTCTTCAGCCTCTTCATAAAGAAAATCCAGCTCTTCGTCATGCGATTCAGTCGTTAACACATCAGGATCATTCCCATTCATATCCCTATTCACTGAAGAGTCTGTGACAGACTGATGGGCGCACCCCGCCAAAATGAAGATCATTATAAAAAAAACAAATAATGCCTGTTTCAAAATATTTCCCTCCTCATAGGAATTAAAATCCTTATTAAATCCTGTGTCTTTCCTGTTTTGAAACCTGGTTATATGTTTCATAGAATACTTTACCGCTACTTCTACTCACCCGCAAGAAAATTTATATCTATTATTTCTTTGATTTTTGTGCCTCTATCTTCTTCTTTAGCTGTTCAATAAGGTCAGTATAAGACCCTTTCATCAATATCCGTTTATGCTCATCCCGATAATTCCCAAGCAGGCTCGGCCCTTCCACAAAAACATTATATACCCACCACTTGCCATTGATGAGTTTCATGCTGTAGTCAATCGGTATCTCTCCACTCTCCCGGAGAACTACTGTTTTAACTCGCGCCGACGAATCCGATCGAATCTCTTGTCCCAGATAGGCAACCTTTACATCAGTATAATCCCCCTGAATCTTGTTGAAATATACATTTGAAATAAATTCTGAAAATAATTTTGTAAATTCAGTTCGCTGCTGAGGGGTAAACTTATCCCAGTCATATCGGTCTATTGTACCTCTTGCAATCAGCTCGAAATTAAATATCCCATCAATAACCTCTCGGAGCTGCTTCTGCTGAAGTTTCCTGTTCACATTATTCTTAAATTGAGGGTCCTGAAGAATTTTTACGATCCGGTTGACGGGCACTTGAAGTACATCGATTGGCTGTTCGCTATATGCCAAAGAAGAAGAACTAATTATTAAACTTATTATAATGGGGACCATCCGTTTTAAAGTCATTTCATCCTCCTGCATAAAGTTTCTAAGAGATATTATTCATCACTAAAAATATACTTGCTGACCAAGTCTTCAATATCAATAGCCGACTCTGTTTCATATATCGTATCGCCATCCTTTAAAATAACGTCCGAACTCCCCGGAGAAAGCTTGATATATTTATCACCGATCAACCCAGAGGTTTTAACGGAGGCAATGGCATCTTCTGATAGAGTTACACCTTTATGAATTTTCATATTCACAACAGCCACTTTTCTTTCAACATCAAATGAAACTGAATCCACGGCACCTATTTTAACGCCAGCCATTTCAATATGTGCCCCGGGAGTCAATCCTGAAATGGATTGAAAACGAGCGCTAACATTATAATGCTTATGCCCGATAACTTCCATTTTCCCAAGTTTTATAGTTAAATAACCGATACAGACAATGCCGATCACAACAAATATACCGACAATAGTATCAATGAACGATTTTTTCATTATACCTCCAATGGAGCATTTTAAGTGAAAACATCAAAAGATGTGGTATCTTTTGGCGTGTTATTAGTTTCTATACCCTGTATGAGGCTTTCCTCTTCCGCTTCAGCAAAGGCTACACTTACTGAAAAGGAGAGCGACGTGAATTTCTCAGTATCCAACGCTTTTTCTTTTTTCACCCTATTTGTAAGTTTGGCGTACACTTTTTTCCCGATTTCCACATTGGCCCCAGGAAGGACTATCAATATTTTATCCAGATCATATCGTGAACACGTGTCGGTATCTCTTAAACACCGTTTTATCTGAAAAATAAAATTCTTTAATGCAATCTGACTTCCCTCATATCCTATCTTTTTAATAATTTCATCCATATTAGTAATATTTAGAACAATAAATGAAAAGATAGCATGATGGCCTTCGGTATGCCTTCTTTCTGCTTTTAAACGCGAGGAAATAGTATATTGCGAAGTTAACCCTGTAAGTTTTTCTGATTCATCTCCAAGCTGCTTGGCAAATTCTCTTACCGATGGATTAGAAGATTTATAAATTTCCTTAGGTGTACCTTCAAAAATTATTTTTCCTTCATCCAGCATTGCAATATGTTGAGATATGTAAAAAATATCCGGTATTTCGTGACTTACAAGAACCGCCGTAAACTTATGCTTTTTTTGATAATCGGAAATCATCCTGTGAACAGCGCTTTTTCGAATCGGATCAAGCCCGGTGGTCGGCTCATCAAAAAGAATGATCTCAGGTTCAGTAATCAGTGCCCGTGCCAATGCAACCCTTTTCCTCATTCCACCTGAGAGCTGGGAAGGATACTTATCATCAATTTCATGAAGATCCAGCTGCTCCAATTGATCTTCTACCCGCTGGTATATCTCATTTCGCGAGAATCCGCCTCTTTCATTCAACGGTAGAGCGACATTTTCATAAACTGTCATTGAGTCAAAAAGAGCTGTCCCTTGAAACATGAAGCTCAGTTTACTTTTTAACAGCTTTTTCTCTTTCTCTTTCATCTTTTTAAAAGGTTTCCCATTAAAAAGAATATGACCTGAATCATATTCCAGAAGGCCGATAATATGCTTCAGAAGAACGCTTTTCCCGACACCACTTTTGCCAATAATGGTTGTAATCTCTCCCTCGCGGATGCTGAGATTAACACCATTTAAAACCGTGTTGTCTCCAAATCGTTTTCTAAGATCTTTAATCTGAATAAGTGGTTTTTTCATTGTCATTAAAGCAAGATGGATGTAAGCACATAATCAGCAATAAGGATTAACACACAGGATTGCACAACAGCAGATGTGGTTGATAAGCCTACACCTTTTGCGCCAAATTCATTTCGCCTGTGTGTATAATACCCCTGATAACAGCATATGGTAATCACAACTGCAGCAAAGGCGATCGATTTGATAAACCCGCCGTTGATATCGCTCATAACCACACTTGATTCCACTTTTGAAAAGTAAATCCCCGGGCTCACACCTAATAATAAGGATCCTGTCAAAAAACCGCCGAGGATACCAACAACATCAAATATGGACGTAAGGATGGGGAAACTGATCAAACCGGCAGCAAGTCTGGGGCTGAAAAGAAACCGCAGCGGATTGATACCCATGGTTTTAAGCGCATCGATCTGTTCCGAAATTCGCATAACACCAATTTCCGCAGACATGGCTGATCCCGCTCGGGCGGTAATCATTATCGCTGTCAGCACTGGACCCATCTCGCGGATCAGTGATATCGTGACAGCAGATCCGAGCGAACCAGACGAACCGTATTTTACCAGAACATAATACCCTTGAAGGCCAAGTACCATTCCGGTAAAAGCTCCTGTGAGGCAGATAACAAAAACAGACTTTGCCCCAATAAAATATATCTGCTCCAAAAGCCTGGACATGTTTACCGGACGGGAAAATATTTTAAAAAACCCACTGGTTAAAAATAGAGCAACCTTCCCCATTTCCTGTATCCCTAAAATAACCAGTCTGCCTATCGTTGAAAAAGGATTTTTTGATATTGCGTTTTGAAACATGACAGGTCTCATATTTTTTAGACGTGTTTAACGGAATAAAGTTTACCGTATCGTATTCGATGATATCTAAAACTTACTGATTTTAAATAACAAAGCGTTACTCATGTTTTCAGCTTAATACCCACCTAATGAACACCTAAATAGCTTTACCTCGCATCTTTAAGTGTCATGCAATTTAGTCGCTTAAATTTTTCATGTCAAGAAGGTTCATTAAAAAAACAGCTTTTTAATATCTGAATATAATACTATTTTGGGTCATTAGTGAACGCCGGAATTCTATTGCTTTGATAAGGATGCCCGCCTGACGATATTATTCCCGTATTTCTTTTCTATTTTATCCATGACCCTGTCAAGGCGTTCCCAGTTATCATCTCTCTTTTTCAGTTCATTAAAAAGATCCATCTGAGTGTATGTTCCCATGGGAACAAGACCGGAAGCCCCCACACCAATCAGCCTTACTTCCTTTTCCAGAGGATAATTGTTTAGAAGTTGTATGGCTTCAGAAAAAATTATTTCTGAAGCCTGCGTTTGTTTTTCTATAGTTACGCCCCTTGTAACCTGTTGGAAATCAGCATGTTTTATTTTTAAATGTATGGTTTTCGCTTTCATGCCCAGCATCCGTAATTCCTTGCCAACAGCTTCGGAAAATCTCAGAACATATTTTCTCAGCAAGTTTCTGTCTTTGGTATCATAGGCTAAGGTCTCCTCGCAACTTACTGATCTCCGACAGCTTTCCGCAACCACGCAAGAACGATCAATACAGGCTGACAATTCAATTAGCCTTTTGCCAAATTTCCCCAATTTTTTAATCAGTAATCCTTCTGGATAATTGGCCACATCATTTAAGATAATAATTCCGAGGTGATGCAACTGATTTTTCATTTTTGTGCCAACACCTGGGACATTGCTGACCGGAAGTGATTTGATAAACTCAGGAGCCTCCTCTGGCATAATGATTTTAAGGCCATCCGGTTTATTCATATCTGAAGCAATTTTTGCCATAAATTTGTTCGGCGCTACTCCAACAGAGCAATTGAGATGAACCTTGGTTCTAATTTCCTGTTTTAGCTTATTTGAAATTGTTAATGGATCACCATGAAGTCTTTCACATCCAGTAAGATCGACATACGCTTCATCTATTGAAATAGGCTCCACCAGAGGCGACAGATTCTTAAGAATGGCCATAATCTGTCTCGATAATTCCTTATACCGTTTCATCCGTGGCGGAAGGAATACAGCATCCGGGCACATCTGTCTTGCTTTATACATAGGCATAGCAGAATGAACACCAAATTTCCTTGCTTCATAACTGGCTGCAGAAACGACACTTCGGTTTGACATTCCACCAACAATGACACATTTCCCAATCAGCTCCGGATTATCCAGCTGTTCTACTGAAGCAAAAAATGCATCCATATCAATATGTAAAATCATTTTAGAATAAAACCTTTACGCTATGGATAATACCATAAGACCGCAACAACCTTAACACGTTCAATACAAAAGGGCAGGATCAACTATCCCTGCCCTTTATACAGCAGCTTAGCGTCTTTACTGAATAAAAAAAACGATTATTCCAATGGCAATTTCTTTTTAAGCCAAGCCTCAATCCCGCCTTCCAGCCAAGTAACCTGATCGAAATTTCTCTTGAAAAGATACCGGCATGCGGTTGAAGATTGCTGGCCATTTGAATCATAAACCACCAGAAGTTTATTTTTTGGCAATTCACTATAAAGATTATGAAGCCTGTATAATGGGAGATGGATAGTAACTCCGGATATACTGCCAAACTTTTTCCGTGTCGCCTCATCTCGTATATCCACAAGGACTATTTCTTCTTTGTTTTTTAGCTGCTTAAAAAGCTCGGCTGGCTCTTTGGGAGGCAACGGTTCTTTTGGCAGCTCCAAGTTATATTGTGTGCTATAGCCAGCCTTTTTCCACCCCTCAATCCCCTCTCGGTACCAGTACACGTTTTTGTAGCCCATCTTCAATGCAATCCCTGCGGCAAGTTTTGATTTCATACAATCCGGTCCATGACAATAATAAACCATGGATATTTTACGGTCTGCTGGCATTAATTGGGAAACCTCCATAAGTTCCATAGGAATGCAAATAGATCCGGGGATATATGATTCGCCAAATTCAATCGGGCTTAAGCTATTGATAAGGGTGGGCTTATCCTCCATTTCCATCCATTTTTTAAGTTCCAGCGTATTTATCTCTTTATAGCCGTCATCTCCTGAAACAGCGTTGACTAAAATAAAGAAAATAATGATCGCAACGCATATCATCCGGTATGATTTTATCATCAATAAACTCCTTGGTGTCTCATATTAAAAATTTAAACATAAATAGAGGTTGTGCCATCTCCCTCCATTTCCCAGATATATAGTCAACTCTTGCCAGAAATACATGGGATTCAATGGAATGGTTATTCCCTCTACTTTTCAAGCTGAATGACGATTAATCCTGCATTCATCCGATCAATTAAAAAGGCGATTTGCTTTCCTTTTTTAACTTTTTCAATTGTCTTTTTATAATCATTGATATTTTTAATATTACTCCTGTTGATTTCAATAATAATATCACCCCGTTGGAATCCCGCCTCCTCTGCTCTGCTATTCGATTCCATATCAATGACCATTACCCCTGTATTTCTTTTAATATTAAATCGTTGTGTAATTTCAGGGGTAATATCTGAAACGACAATACCAAGTTCATCACCCTGTTTTTGGGGAATATCTGTTGATGATTCAACCTTATCAGGACGCTTTCCGATTTCCACAGTAAATGTCTTTTTCTTTCCCTCCCGAAGAACCATTACTTTTGCTTTTTCACCAACACCAATGCCCGCAATAACGGATGTAAGATCACGGCTTGATTTGATTTTTTGGCCATTTACTTCAGCGATAACATCTTTTGGCCGAATTCCTGCCTCATCTGCAGGATCTCCTGGAATAACATCCACCACCAGCGCACCTTCCCCTCCTTTTATGCCATAATACTCTGCCAAATCGCCTTTTAAGTCCTGAATGGTTACACCCAGCCAGCCTCGCGTTACTTCGCCGCTGCTTTTTAGTTGTTCAATAATTCCTTTTGCCATATTCACAGGGATGGCGAACCCAATCCCCTGCCCACCGGCAATGATCATCGTATTTATCCCGATAACTTCACCTTTCATATTAATCAGCGGCCCGCCGCTGTTCCCGGGATTTATGGATGCATCTGTCTGAATAAAATTATCATAAGGACCTGATCCTATGACCCTTCCTTTTGCACTGACAATTCCCGCAGTAACGGTACGTTCCAGCCCGAAGGGACTGCCAATGGCAACAACCCATTCTCCTACCTCAAGCCGGTCAGAATCCCCTATCCGCACCACAGGCAGGTTTATTTTCGATTTTATCTTAATAAGGGCAAGATCGGTGTAAGGGTCGCGCCCGATGATCTTTCCATCATATTCCTTATCATCAGACAGGACCACTGTGATTTGATCGGCATTCTCAATAACATGGTTATTTGTTACAATGTAACCTTCTTTATCAATAATAAATCCGGATCCAAGGCTCCGTTGTTTGAAATCCTGGGGGCCATTATCTCCAAAAAATTTCTCAAAAAAGTCATTGAGCGGGTCATCTTCACTGAAAGGACCTCGTCTAAAATGCCGATAAACAGATCCCCCGCCTTTCATGGTTTTAACCGTACGGATATTAACAACAGAAGGGCTTACCATCTCAGCTAACTCGCTGAAATTGCGAGGAACCATTTTAACTTCGAAATCTTTCGCCGGTTCAGCTGCATTCGCCTGCCCAAGAAGAAAAACCAATATGAATAGAATTGTACTAAAAGAAATGATGACTTTCTTATTGTTCATTTTTACCCCCTCTTACCTGAACTTATTGTTTATATAAAAGTTATCTTTAATTATAATTCTATTCCCGGTCGGCATCTGCTATTATACGGTTATCGATACATCAACTTCAACTGGTAATATCTGCAGATAATTCACCCGAAAATAGTTCTTCTTTCCGACCAAATATCATTTAGGCGTAAAGTATAATAATGATTTTAGCATAAAACAAGAGGCGAAAGATATCGAGTTAAAAATATTTTGGGAAAGGGTTTTTATTAAGATTCGCTATGAATTAAAACTGCAATAAATACCCCGCCCATATTCTTCAACGCTGTCTAAAAACCACAAAGTATTGCAAAACAAATTAGGATATAATTATAGTTTAGAGTTGAATAATTTAACAATGCCGGTTATATGATTTTTGTCTTACTTATTTCATTTTTAGAGGAAGAATACACTCCAATGAATCGAACCCGTTTCTCAGACACAGCCCAAATGCCTTCTTCTCAGGTCGATATGATCGCCGATATTGGCCAGGCGCTGACGTCAACGTTTGATATGAATGAAGTCATCAGCGTAATCATGAAGAATATGACAAAGCTTTTTGAATTAGAAAACTGGTCATTGCTTCTGGTAGATGATGCTTCAGGGGAACTATATTTTGAGGTAGCCATTGACCATGAAAATAAAAATATTGATGGACTCAGATTTAAAAGTGAAGAAGGCGTAGCCGGCTGGGTATTAAGAGAAAAAAAGACCCTCATTATCGATGACGTCAGCAGGGACCATCGCTTTACAGGCCATATAGACAAACTTACCTCATTTAAAACAAAGAGTATTATTGCTGTCCCGCTCATCTTTAGAGATAAGACCATCGGCGTTCTTGAACTGGTTAATTGCAAAGAACCAAAAAAAATAAAAGGCACGAAACTCAAACTGCTCTCCCTCCTTGCAGATTTCGCAGCCATTGCAATTAACAATGCCAAAGACTATCAGTATATCAATCAGCTTACCATCACAGACGACTTAACGGGGCTAAATAATTCCAGGCATTTGCATTATATTCTTGATAAAGAAATTTCGAGATGCCTGAAGGGGGAAAAACCGTTAGCGCTGATTTTTATCGATATTGATCATCTTAAAAAAATTAATGACGCTCACGGCCATCTCGCCGGAAGTGAAGTGATATCTGAATTTGGGCAAGTAATTAAAATATTATTGCGCCCAGGTGATTTTGGAGCACGGTACGGCGGAGATGAATTTGTCGTAATCCTACCGGAAACATCAAAAGATGAAGCCATACAAATTGCCAGCGTGTTAAGGCAAAACATTAACGAAAAGCACTTCCTGGATTCTATGCGCCTTAATCTTCATCTGACCGCCAGTTTTGGCGTTGCCACATTCCCTGATGATGCTGACTCAAAGGATGCCATTATTAAAATAGCGGATGATATGATGTATAAAGTCAAAAATTCCACACGCAACGGAATTGCCTGTTCGTAACAGTATCAACCGTCTACCATAACCGTAAAGAAATTGAACCCGTTGCAAGAAAAGGGGAATTGTCAGGCCTACTACTTGATATACCCCCAGTCCACCAGACGCTGATAGGCATGCTGGGCATTCTCACCTTCCTTGACGACCTGAAGATATTTGGAATATTCTTCGGCTGCTTCTTTCGTACGCTGCATACCTTCCAGAGAATAGCCTTTAAAAAAAGTTGTATTGGGATTTCCCGGCAGCCTCTTTTCATAACTTTGAAAATCTGTATATGCGGATTCGTATTTTTTTTGCTGTATTTTGGCAAACCCGCAGAGATGATACGCCTGCGCCTCTTTTGGATAAACTGCTTTGGCTTTGTCAGCATAGCGCTGCGCTTCAGAATGTTTATTCTGTGCCAGTTGACACATCGACATCATTACCAGCCCGGCATAATCCTCCGGAGCTTTTTTCAACGCATTTCCAAAATATGTTTCTGCTGAATCATATTTCTGGCTTGCCATTTCCTTTTCACCTTTCTGCAGGTCTTCGATAGCGCCTCTCATGGCTCTGAGTCTGGCTGTGTTATCCATATATCGTTCCCTGTAAAGCCGATCTTTATTCACAGATTTATATTTGGTAGCAATAGTGTCAACAGCTGTTTTATAACGTTCACTGCTCATGGGATGTGTTGCGAACATCAATTCAATGACATTGGGGCTATGTTTTGACAGACTGTTTAGCATATCCATCAGACCGATCATCCCATCCGGGCTATAGCCAGCCCGTACCATATATTCCATTCCCAATGCATCTGCTTCGCGTTCATTATCCCTGCTGTATGAAGCAAGGAGAGCTCCTGCTCCCACCATTCCCAATGTACCTGCCAGTTCTCCAACACCTGAACCCTGAGTCCCTGCAAGCACGGCAAGACCCCCAACAAGCGTTTGAATTAACATCCCCTTAGACATCTGTTCGGCTGTGTGGCGCGCATTAACGTGGCCGAGCTCATGACCCAGCAGGGCGGCAAACTCTGCCTCATTATCAAGAGAAACAAGAATACCGCGCGTCGCGGCAATGCTGCCCCCAGGAAAAGCATACGCATTAACATAGGTCGCATTCACGCCTTTAAATGAATAGGGCATATCCGGCCGATGCGTTTTTTCGGCAATTCTCATCCCTGTTCTGTTAATATAATTGTTCAATGCCGTATCCTGCAATACGCCATAATCGGAAGAAATTTGATGGGGTGAGTACTGCTGGTCAATCTGTATTTCCGTATCTTTTGACACAAGCATGATCTGTGATTTGCCGGTGACCGGATTGGTGGCGCACCCTGTCATCAGTCCAGCTGCGGTCATGGATGATAGCCATAAAAAATCCCTCCGTGTAATGAAGTGCTTCACAATTTTTTCATCCCGATGTTTACCCATAAGACCCCCCTAAAATTAATACGTTTTTTATAAGAGTGACTTTTTTACAGCATATTACCATAAAAAAAGAAATATGCCATCTTTAATGTTTCATATCTTACATTCTTCAGCGTGAACCTTCGCATGACAACTCGCATAGCATCGACCCATTTCCACAAGGCGTTGTCTCGAATTGCAGCGTCGGATGATCAATACCATATTGATATAACAGCATATTACGTATTTTATCTGCCAGCCTCTCTGTCTGGCTGATACTTTGTTCGGATACAACCACATGACATGAAAAGGCGATATTCTTGGAACTGAGACTCCACGCATGCAGGTAATGAACCCCATGAACACCATCCATTCTTTCCATGGCATCCCGTAACTCATTTACATCCAGCCCTTTGGGTGTGGCATTCATCAACACAGCAGTTGCCTCCTTAAAGATAGACCAGCAATTTTTAAGGATAAACAGAACAATGAGCAGGGAAAGCAGAGGATCCAGCCAGTACCAGGGCTTGAGTATGAGAATCAGCCCGCTCACACCGACCATTACAGAGACAAGAAAGTCTCCCAGCATGTGAAGAAAAGCGCCGCGAATATTCAGGTTATGTTTTGAATCACGATGCAGAAGCAAAGCAGAAAAGCCATTCCCCACCACGCCGACCCCGGCCATCCATACAACAACCATCCCCGATATAACTGCCGGCTGATAAAGCCGATGAATTGCCTCATAAACGATAAAGATAGAAGCGCCGGTCAGAATGGTAACATTTAATAAAGCTGCCATGACTTCAGTCCGCTTATATCCAAATGTATTTTTAACGGATGCGCCTTTTCTGCCAATCCGATAGGCAATATAAGAAATCAACACAGCGGCAAAATCGCTGAAATTATGCGCAGCATCAGAGATCAGCGCCATGCTGTTAGCGAAAATGCCGCCCATAATCTGAATGACAGGGACAATAAAATTCAGGAAAAGTGTTATTAATAGCCTTGGCCCGCTTATCTCTTCAGCACCCGCATGATGATGATTGCATGTGTGAGAATCATCGGGGTGGTTCATAACTTTTATGGTCTTCTTTTTCATGCGCTTATATTTTTCAAATGAGTCAACGATACAAACAAATTCATTTTTAATATTATAACAGCATATTGTCCGATCTGCAAACCCTTAACTGCCCATAGAATAGTTTTGCAGATAACTCTCAAGTAGTTTTTTCTTCTGATTTCCTAATTGCGGGCAATCATCAATCCCTTTCGCGCCTTCTGCAATTTTTGTCGCAAAAACCATGCACGTAGGTTCGTTGCATTCTTTGCAATTGGTTTTGGGCAACAGCTTTAGAATTTCAATAATTCCTGGTTTTGGCATCCCCTGATAACACGGTTCGATGAGATCTCTTTTTTCCCATGCATCATTAATTTCCCGTTTGAGCCATTCAACTATTTTTCTGGCCTCCTCTTCGTCTTTCAATGCATTAACGGCGATTTTGCGGCCATGAACCGTAATCAGTTTGCCCTGGGATTTAAAAGAAACAGTGGGAGGATCTTTCACATATTCAAACCCGCCAAGAACCGAGTTTAAGTAGGGCAGCGCCTCACTGACGTCCTGATCCAGATGGGCAAAACAATGCACAGACAGTGCACCTGGCTGACATTTTGAATTAAAAATTTCCAGTCTGTAATTTTTCAGCAGCATATCCCCGCCTCGTGTCCTTTTTTTCTGTGCTGACTACAAGCCGACAAACGGATGAATAACGAAGTAAATCCCCAATAAACATATCAAAACTCCAGCGCCTTTTCTAAACCAGGTTCCAGCTCCTTGCCAGGCGCTGTTTTCCATAAGCCTGCGAACAGCCGCTGTTGAGCTCCCTGCAATCACAATCGGAAGACAATGGCCTATGGCAAAAAGAATAATAAATAGAATGCCCGTAGCCACTTTTTGCTGAATGGTGATAATTGCCAGAATTGGGGCAATAAAGCCGAAGGTGCACGAACCGGAAAGAATACCATAAGCCAATCCCAAAACAAATGCACCAAACAGCCCTCTAAAATTTAGACGATACAACAAACTGCCGGCCATGGAACATTTTTCCATACCCAGCATCCCCAGCGCAACCCAGATGAGTATGCCGCCAACCAGTATTTGCCAGTAATTGCCTACATCTCCCAGCATTCGGCCCAATAAAGCACAAATAATACCTATAAGAGCGATAGTAATGAAAAGACCACCGGTAAACGCCACGGAATAAGCCCCTGCCTGTTTCGGATGAAGTGTCTTCTGCTGGCCTCCCACATAGGCCACAATCAGAGGTATAGATGCCATGTGGCATGGGCTTAGAAGAACACTGACCATTCCCCATATAAAACATCCTGCAGCCGCTATGGTAGTGCCGCCGGACATCCATTCATTTATTGTAATGAGCACATCCATTATCATCGGCCCGCCTCCCTGGGAACGCCAAGCTTTTCAAAAGCATTAACAATGCTATTTTTATCCAAAAATCCCACATGACGGCCAACTTCCCTACCTTCCTTATCGTAAAAAATTTGAGTCGGAATTCCGCTGATGCCAAATCGCTTCGCCTGCTCCCGATGTTCCCACACATCAATAAAAATAATAGAAGCCCGGCCCGCGTATTCTTTCTGCAGCTCCGTAATAATGGGGGCCATCATTTTACATGGAATGCACGAATGCGCGCCCAGATCCACCATTGTAACCAGTCCTGGCGTTGGAACCTGCGGAATAGGGGCTGTTTTCGAATCACAGGTAACCAACAGCACTGCTGCCAGACAGGCAAGTATTACTCCAAAAATAATCAACCATTTTGTTTTTGCTTTAAATTTTTCTCTCACAGTTTTCTTCCTTCAGCACACTTAATATCCTTATGTCATCAGCTCCACTCATCAACTCATGACCGCTGTTTTAGCTGGACCCCAGCA
>JAABPS010000169.1 GCA_011391835.1 Desulfobacteraceae bacterium | reverse complement strand
CTTTTTTGCGAAATGCCTTGCCTTTGTCCGGCTGATTGAAAAAAGGGCTGTTTCTGAAGAAGAAAAGAAGCCTGAAAGAATCAATAAAATAACCAGTAATACAATTTGATTGAACATGGTGATACTCAGATTGTTTATAAGATGGTAGTACTCAACTATGCTTGTGAAATATATAAATCAAAAAAGATGACATGGCGACAATGCGTTAAACGGAATCACGCTCCGCCTTAATCTCTTTCTCTTTAAAAGCAGAAAGCTGTTTTTTTAAATTTCTTACATCCAGATATTTTCTTGCCAGTTTGGGAAGAATGAGTACGGCAACCGTCGCTGCTCCCAGCAATGCAGAGTAAAATATAATAGAAGTAAGTGGCGCCTCAATTTCCCAAAAGAAAAATTTTAAAGTGGTTTCTATATTGTTTTGAATGCCTGGAACAATAACAATCACCATGAGCAAAAAGGTTATGATTAGAGTTATATACATAATGTTCTCCCTTAATTTTTACACGCAGTAAAGACTCTCCTGTCAGTAAGCCGATGAAAAAGCCTATAGCCTTTAGTGTCCCTCTTTATTCCCATCTGAACGGACTTTTTGTTCCATTTTTGCCAAAATATCAGCCACATTTTCCCGCATGTTTTTCGTTCCTCCGGTTCGTTGCAATGCAAGAATTGCCAGAACCAAGGCCGCAACAGCAAGTATAAAAGTGATAACTCCCATGACCTCATCTCCTTTCCTGCTGAATTATTTAGTAAAAAAGGATCCAATAGATCGATTGAGTGATTTATGATTCTATCCGATAATAGCTTTATTATTTTTCAATAAAATAATCAATTGTTTAAATCATAAAATCAGGACATAATATAGCGTTAATTATATTAAACACTTTCTCTCTAAAATCAAGAAGTTCGATGGATTCACAACCCTGCAATAGCGATATTTTTAATGGTTCGAATCCTGTTAACTTCACATGAAAGGATTGACATCAACCGGCAATTAGATATACTATCTTCCGACTGAGCGCTCATTCTTTTTTTATCCTGAACATAAAACGGATATTTCATTTTCTTTATATTTTTGATAGAGATATGCATCACTTCCAGAATCTTTCTTCACATATATGGTGTTCAAGAATATGTACTTCCACAATTATACCTTGTAGGGAGGTATGATGAACTTTGATCTAAGTACTGAACAGGAAATGATCCGCAAAGAAGTCCGGAAATTTGCCGGATCAGAGATCGCCCCTGTGGCAAACGATTTGGACGAAAAAGAAAAATTTTCCGTTGAGCTGACAAAAAAGATGGGTGAAATCGGGCTCTTTGGCATGTTTGTATCTGAAGAATATGAAGGTCAGGGAATGGACTACCTCTCCTATATTATTGCCGTGGAAGAGCTTGCAAGAATTGACGGATCACAGGCGGCAACGATTGCAGCAGCAAACAGCCTGGGTATCGGCCCCTTATATTATTTCGGAACAGAAGAGCAAAAAAAGAAATACCTCCCAAAACTGTGCACAGGTGAAGCATTATGGGGGTTTGGCCTGACGGAACCCACAGCCGGGTCCGATGCCGGCGGAAGTAAAACCACTGCTGTTCGAGATGGAAACAACTGGATTATAAACGGTTCGAAAATTTTTATCACAAATGCTGCCTGCGACATTTCCCTGGGGGTAACTGTTCAGGCAATTACCGGCAAACGTCCCAATGGAAAGCCTGAATATACATGTTTCATAGTAGAACACGGGACTCCTGGTTTTAAAGCAATACCCATGCATAAAAAAATGATGTGGCGTGCGTCCAATACGGCAGAACTTTTCTTCGATGATGTCAAAGTCCCCAATGAGAATATGATAGGCCAACGAGGGGACGGATTTCACCAGATGCTTAAAACATTGGACGGCGGCAGGCTATCCATTGGCGCCATGGGACTTGGCGGCGCCCAGGGCGCTTTTGAAATGGCGCTTAAATACGCGAAAGATAGAGTCCAGTTCGATCAGCCCATTTCCAAATTTCAGGCGGTCGCATTTAAACTGGCGGACTGTGCGGTTGAAATAGAATGTGCCAGGAATCTGATGTATAAAGCCTGCTGGCTGAGGGATCATAACAGGCCATTTGCCAAAGAAGCAGCCATGGCAAAACTTTATTGCTCAGAAGTCATGGGGCGCGTGGTGAATCATGCGGTCCAAATTCACGGCGGATATGGTCTGATGAAGGAGTACAACGTTGAAAGATTCTACAGAGATCATAAACTGCTGGAGATCGGTGAAGGCACATCGGAAATTCAACGGATCGTTATATCACGGTATATTGGATGCTAACTCATTGACCAGAAAAACTCACGATAAATGGTGGAGGTTGCGATGACGGAAAAAGCACTCTTGATACATGAACAAAACGGTATCCTGCGCCTTACCTTAAACAGGCCGGAATCCATGAATGCATTTAATTTCGAACTGCTCCGCCTTCTCAATGATCAGATTAGCTCACTTCAATTCAGAAAAGATATCAGGGTCATTATTATTACAGGAGCAGGCGAAAAAGCCTTCAGCGCGGGCGCAGATCTTAAAGAACGGGCAACCCTGACGGATATTCAGGTCAGAGAGTTTATTTTCACAATCCGAAATCTTTTCACGGCTGTCGAAAATTTAAACAAACCGGTTATTGCGGCAATCAACGGTATTGCCCTCGGCGGTGGGACAGAGCTTGCGCTGGCAAGTGATATCCGTATTGCATCAATGAACGCAACCATGGGTCAAACGGAAACCCGTTTAGCAATTATACCGGGCGCTGGCGGCACACAGCGCCTGCCCAGAATCATTGGCCCTGGAAAAGCAAAGGAGCTTATTTTTACAGGCCGTCAGGTTGGCGCACAGGAAGCCCTTGATATTGGCCTGGTAAATACAATTTGTGAGCCGGATAAATTAATGAATGAATGCAACAACGTAGCGTCGTTGATTTGTGAGACAGGTCCCATCGCCATCGAGCAGGCCAAATACGCGATAAACCGGGGCATGGATACGGACATACATACCGGCCTTGCTATTGAATCAAACGCGTATTGGTTGACCATCCCTACAAAAGATCGGATGGAAGGCCTTACGGCTTTCCGGGAAAAGAGAAAACCCGTGTACAAAGGGGAATGATACTGCATACATGTGACCTTTCGTTTTTAACTATATCACGTTTATTCTCAAGGAGTCTGAAATGACTGAATATGATTACTGGAAAATTTTTCCCAGAATGCCCAAAAAGGTAACCATTGGAGATATAACGATCCGCGATGGATTTCAGCATGAAGAGAAATTTATCTCCACTGCTGCAAAGATTTTTTACTTAGAAGAACTTATTTTTGCTGGATGCCGGGATATTGAAGTGACCAATCTTGGAAATCCTTATCTGATGCCTCAGTTCAAAGATGCGGAAATTCTTTTTGAACATTTACGAAGCGATGATTTTAAAAATCGCTGTGAACGAAAAGGAATCAAGTACGAGGATATCTGCCTGACAGCCATTACCATACGGGAGGGAGCTGTTGACCGCTCCATCGAACTCAAAAAAAGGGGGATGGGCCCGGATAGAATATTAATGATGGTTTCTACGGAAGAACAGCATCACTTTGCTAACTCCGGAACAACACTTCCTGAATACTGGGAGGAAGCACAACGATGTATTAAAAAATCCACCGACGCTGGTATAAAAATGTGCGGAACCGTAAGTACCATCTGGGGAAGCCCCATTGGCGGGGCTACAGACATGAAAGATGCAGTTGAATTCTCGAAACGATGGCTGGAAATTGGCGCCCATGATATCGAACATGCAGACCATGACGGGAGCGCCTCAGCGCCGGATGTGTACCGATATTTTTCAATGATCCTGGACGAACTACCGGATACCTCTCTGCATATCGCCCACTTTCATGAAACCAAACGGGTGGCGTCCGCTTCTGTTCTCGCCGCGCTTCAGGCAGGCATAACGAAATTTGAAGCAACAATGGGAGGACTGGGCGGACAGCCTGCAAACTTCCTGGATGACTGCCCGACAAAAGGCACAGGAGAATATTATTATGAAGACCCCAGATATGTTGGATTGGTAACGCTGGAAGATACTCTGGTTCAGATTGATGAAATGGGAATTTCACATGGATATGATGTTGACCGTATTTTATGGCTCGGCAAAAAAATGGAAAAGACCATTGGCAGACGCCTGCGTTCAGATGCAGTGATCAACGGCCGTACGTTAAAAGAAGGCCATGTTCAGTTCGCCAGACCCGGCCTTGCCAAGCGTAAGGAAAAATTAAATGAATCGCCCGGCCAAAAGTTTCCACGAGAATGGAGCAGGCATGCTATACTGCCCGAGAAATATCGTGCAGGTTCATAGCAGGCGCACTTCTTTTCTTGCCGGTTTCTATTCTCATGAAAGGAGAAGGATATGGAAAAAAAGAATCAGGTACATCCTATTAATGTTGATTTTTTTGAAGATTTAACAGGAGATCTCTCCGGGGCCAAAGACAAAGGTATCGATGCCATTGGAAAGAGAATTCAGCTTTTAAGACAGGAAAAAGGGCTGACTCTGGATGACCTTTCGAAAATGACCGGCTTTGATATCGATTTTCTAAAAAACATAGAAAAAAACAAAGTCCAGCCACAACTCGGCACTATCATTAAACTTTCCAAAGCGCTGGACAGCGCGCTGGGACGACTTCTCTCAGGTGTTGGAGATAAAATTTATTCAATTACCAGAAAAAATC
The DNA here is from genome assembly GCA_011391835.1 of Desulfobacteraceae bacterium. Classification (GTDB taxonomy): domain Bacteria; phylum Desulfobacterota; class Desulfobacteria; order Desulfobacterales; family JAABPS01; genus JAABPS01. The sequence continues at coordinate 1,607 of JAABPS010000169.1, read as the reverse complement.
AGGAAAAAATCGTTTCACGATCAACGTCGCATAAAGGAAAAAAACAGGTCTATATGTATAAAAGCCTGGCGCCAGAAGTTCAGGGACGGCATATGGAAGCCCTCATGGTGCAACTGTATGAAAACCCGGATAGCGAAATGTCAGTCCATGACGGTGAAGAATTTATCTATGTCCTGTCAGGTGTTATTGAGCTCAAGATTGGAGATGAACAATTTGATCTCGAACCGGGTGACAGTGTGTACTACCTTTCAACGACCCCTCATCTGGTTTCCTCAAAAAGCAACACAGCGACGATTCTGGCTATTTTGTATCAAGGGTGAAGGTTTTTTACCTGTGCTTTTCCGTATACATGCCTTCTGTGTTGCGCTATTTCCATTCGACCACAATCTCTGTTACCGGATCCTTCATGGTTAATGATTTCGTCAGTTCTACTTTTATTGCTTTTGCCCCTGAAATTTCTAAAGCTTTTTCGATCCACCCGCATATCCGGAGCTCAATCACCCGTTCCAGTTCCGGGAATTCTGTAATATGAAGCACAACCTTTTTCTCTGATTCCTCCGCTATCTTCATCTTGCTTGGTTTGTAATAAGAAGAAAAAATGGTGGCAGCTCTTCCAACAATAAATTTCGGAGAACCCAGCTTTACGAACATTTTGTAAATACCAATCAGTCCTTTTTCGGCGCTATACCGTCCTGCCTCCCAAGCGCCTCTTTCATCGTTGCCGTAAAAGAGTTCACATATTTTCTGTGTGGGTTCGATAAGCCCGTTTTTTATTGGATACCATGAAACAGCTGAGATGATAGGCTCCTTCATTATTTTTTTAGAATCTTCAGTCAATGAATCCAGCCATTGATCAAAACGTTCGCCAAACTTAACTCTGACAAATTCAGGTACTGAGCTGACTGAACTTCCTTTTACTTCCATATGTCCTCCTTGTTTATTGTTCAAGATGAATACAGGTCTTATCGCCTACTCAAAAGCAATTTATGTGCCAATCGAATTATCAACCTATGAACTTCTCCTGATATATAATTAACATATTGTTATTAATTACTTTTAAGAAATTTCTGGACCACAGTCTGACAATGGCCTGTTTTTAAAATCCACGGCTCTTCATAACTTTTAAATTTCCGGATACCCATTTGTTCTGAATTCCGATAGGCTTAGAATCGATATAAAATCAAGCCACCCTTCATGCTTGACACAGAATACCCTTTTCATTATGTAATGCATATCATTAACATGTAACCTTGGGAGTAGTTTTTATGACAGGAATGGATCGACGGACATTTATGAAGATTGCGGCTTTCTCCGCTGCCCATGTATCGCTGGTTAATCATGCCGTTTTTGCAGATGACATATCCGATAACCCCTTAGAGAATCTGGCAAGACACAAAGCCAATCAGTTTGTAAACAGCATTTCTAAACATTCATTTCGAAATATTCAATCCATCACACTTTTGTATGAAGTGCACATGATGGCTGATCTTTATGTAAAGCTTAAAATGAATGCTGCCCTAAAATTTGAAAAAAAGAAAAACAATTATTTTTCCACTTTCAGCCTGACAGAACCTGAAGGCGAAGGGGGCTGGAGCTGGCTTGTGTTT
>JAABPS010000168.1 GCA_011391835.1 Desulfobacteraceae bacterium | reverse complement strand
CTTGGTTCTGTAAGCGCTTCAGCCGCGACAAGCTTACCTTCAATATAAGGCTTCAGGTATTTTTCTTTTTGCTCCCCGGTACCAAACACATTCAATGCTTCTCCCACGATAGACGGCATTACAAATGCGCATCCCAGGGCCATACCCAGGCAGCCGATCTCTTCGGTAGCCGCGACTTCGGCTACCCAGCTCATTTCACGTCCTCCGTATTTTTTCGGGAACCGGATGCCTCTTAATCCTTTAGCTGCCAACTTTTCCACAAATTCTCTTGGATATGTGATTTCGTTACGGTCCATCTTCCTTAAAAAATCACTTGTGATTTCCTCGCGAACAAATCTGCGCACTTCCTTTTTGAGTTCCTGTTCTTCCGGGGTAAGCATAAAATTGTACATACCATCTCCTTACGTTATATGATGCCGAATGTTAAATTCAGCAGGCACAAAAAGCCGCCGAAAGAATTTCAACTACACCCAAAAAATCGCCGGCCTTTTGTGTCCGCTGAATTTCTTGGTTATGCCCTTCCTTTAACAGGTTATGATAAAACACATCATATGTTGGCAACTACGAAAAACAATAAAGAAATAAGGAGAGAAATAATTCCAATTTTTACAAATCGTTTTTCAGCCAAATCAAGCTCATCCATTACGCTTTTCGCAGAGCCCCACCAATCTGATCGTTTAAAGCCTATTAAGCCGAAACAACCACATCCAATTATTCCTGCTATCAAACCAATCCAATTAAGACTATTCATTATATCAGTTTGAAGGTTTTAAATCCTCATTTTATGCTCATAACAATTAATACCTGTAATATTAATATCCAGTTCATGAAAGATCTGAGATTCAGATTGCCTGGTAATTATTCCAATATTTATATAAAATAAGTTATATTGAAGGCTTGTGTAAAATATTTTTTATTATCGGGAAAAGCGAATTATGTATAAACTGTAATTATTTGCAATTGATGATTTGGCTGAATAATGTACAGCATCAGGAGCGTAAAAACAGCCAGACGAACCAATTGAGAGAAGAATCTTATTTTACCGGTTTGGCCTGAGGTTTAACGTCCGGCTGATTTTGATTTTGTGCTCCTGCCTGCTGTTCCGTTTCGAGTTCTGCCATTCTTGTCCTGATCGAATCAATTTTCAGTTGAATAAGTCCCAATTCCATCTCATCCGGAGCGAGAGTATTTGCCCTGTTTAAATATTCAAGAGCGGTTTTGAGTTCGGGTATGGCATCTTTGTTTGCAGCAATATCAGCTTTGTAGAGAAGCACCATTCTGTCTATTTTGTTTAAGCGTTTGCGGGCTTCTTCCTGGATATCAGGTGTGATTGCGTAAGTGAGTGATTTGTTCAGGTAAGTTCTAATGACTTCAAAATCAGGTAGGTCTGGAACATCAGGGACTGCGTCAGCCTTGTCAATATAGTATTTTGCTATTAATGGAAAAACTTCTTCACGCGAGTATGTTTCTTTTACGGGATTTGGCGGTTGGGCTCCGGGCATTGTGATAAAGTGTTCCCTGCCGAGCGGAGAAAATCTTCCTTTCCATATCTCGACCGCCCCATCTTCATATTTTACGAAGTAATTGTCCTTGTTCGAATGGCTGGTAAACAAGGCTATCGAAATTAATACGGCAACGACAATAAATATAATCGTTTTTGTTTTATTTCCCATGATTGTATCCTTTCAGATGCATTAATCCAACATCTGTTGAGAAATTATAATAAATTTTATATAAGATATGTGTGCAATTTTGTAAACAGTTTTTGTCGGCTTTAAAAATTCATTCTGGTGTGTTGCGCTTAATCATTTGTCATTGCAGCGTACTTCTACGCTTCATCACTCAAGATCCGCGCGACTATCATAATAGGCTATAAACAACGAAGAAACACTAAGCGGAATAAAAAGAGATGAATAACGACGATCTTAAAGTTAAAAAAGAGAGACTTGTTTCAATCCTGAGAAATTTCAAATCTCTTGCTGTTGCTTTTTCCGGAGGTGCAGACAGCACGTTCTTGCTTGCCGTTGCTCACGAAGTCTTGGGTGAAAATGTTGCAGCCGTTACTGCAAAATCACCGGTTCATCCGGCAAGGGAAACAGAGTTTGCAGGTAAGTTGGCCATGAATTACGGTATAAAACATATCGTGATTCAATCAGATGAAATGGGTCTTCCTGAATTTACCGCTAATAACAGGAACAGGTGTTATATTTGTAAAAAAAATCTTTTTCCGAAGATGAAAGAGGCTGCTTCTAAAGCGGGAATAGGTGAGATTGTTCATGGCGCAAATACCGATGATCTCGACGATTTCCGTCCTGGATTTTCAGCCGCCTCAGAGCTTCGCATTGTTGCTCCCATGATAGATGCCGGACTTTCAAAGCAGAATATACGTGATCTTTCAAAAAGCATGCTGCTTGAAACATGGAATAAACCGGCTATGGCATGTCTTGCAACAAGAATACCCTATGGTACTGCTATCACGATTGAAAGTTTGAAAATGATTGAAGAGGCCGAAAATGCATTGATTGATCTTGGTTTTACCGGCTGCCGTGTCCGGCATCATGGCAATCTTGCAAGAATTGAACTGGTAAAGAATGATTTTGATAGGATGGCGGTTGAGAAAACAAGAGATTTGGTGGTTGAAAAAATCAAAAGTGCCGGATACTTGTATGTTTCAATGGATCTTGAGGGGTATATCCAGGGAAGCATGAACAGATGACGGCTTCGTAAAAAGCCCGATTAGCGCTTATGCTTCACTATCGTGTCTTCGTTGCGCTTCATCCATGCTGCGCGTGAAGACCAGGTGATGATTAAGATGCAAATATATCTTGACAATCGGCAGGTTATTCCGATAACTTGAACAAAAATCGGCAAAAAAAAGGTTTTTCAAGACAAATGACTATCGTTGAATATTTTATAATTCAGAATTTTTACTGGTGCTGGCGACGGAAAAACAGCAGGGAGGGGTTTGCCGAGGATTTCGTTATTTAATAATTGAATGGTATTTAAAAAAAAGTAAGGATCGCGGGCAGACCTCAAAAAGCTTGCGATCCTTTTTTGTTTTTAGGTGAAGAAAAATACAGCGCAACCGGGTAATCTGCAACCGGATTAAGGGTTTCTCAAGGAGGATTTAGAGATGCTTGTTGTAATGAATAAAAAGGCTACAAAGGAAGAGATCGATGCTGTTATCACTTCGATTGAGGCAAGAGGATACACTGCACGATCTATCCCGGGCGGAGACAGGGTTTCGATCGGCATATTAAACAACAGTGGGCCTGTTGACGCTTCCGTTGTAATGGGACTTCCAGGAGTAAAGGAAGCCATACCTGTCACAAAACCGTATAAGCTTGTGAGTCGTGAAATTCAGCATGAAAGCACGATCGTCCGAGTCGGGGATGTGCCAATCGGAAACGGCTACCTTGCTATAATTGCGGGTCCATGCGCAATCGAAAGCAGAAACCAGGCCCTAACCATAGCCGCGCATGTCAAAAGCGCCGGAGCGCACATTTTCAGGGGGGGGGCTTTTAAACCCAGAACTTCACCATATTCTTTCCAGGGACTTGGTGAAGAAGGACTGAAAATACTTGCAGAAGTCCGCGAAACAACAGGTTTGCCTGTTGTGACCGAGGTCATGGATCTTGATCATTTTGATATGGTAGAAGATTACGCGGACATGCTGCAGATCGGAACCCGTAATATGCAGAATTTCAGTCTTTTGCGGCGCGCGGGAAAATCATCAAGACCCGTTCTTCTCAAACGCGGAATGGCGGCTACGATAGAAGAATTTCTGATGGCAGCGGAATATATTCTTGAAGGCGGAAATTCGAAGGTGGTTTTATGCGAAAGAGGTGTCAGGACTTTTTCACATCACAGTCGCAACACCCTGGATCTCTCGGCTATTCCTGTAGTAAAAAAAGAAAGTCATCTTCCGATAATAATTGATCCGAGCCATGCTGCGGGTCGCAGAGATCAGGTTATACCTTTAAGCCGTGCGGCAGTGGCGGCAGAGGCTCACGGCCTTATGGTTGAAGTGCATCACGCTCCTGAAGAGGCGATGAGCGATGGCGCCCAGTCTCTTTATCCACACCAGTTCGAGACGCTATGCAGGCAGGTGAGGGCTATATATGAGGTGTTCAGCAAAGAATGAATAAGTGGATAGTGAATAGTGAACTGTGAATAGTTAGTAAAAGGGTTCAAGGATTCGAGGGTTCAAGTGTTCAAGGTGGAAGAAATTCGAAGCGCGAAATCCGTAACAAGGTAAATTAAAGACTGAAGGCTGAAGTAACTAGTTTCCATCCGGAAATGGCCCTTTTGTGCGATCTCGGCGTCAATCTGCGGGATTTCTTGTGCGCCATACAATGCGTATGCCTCCGCGCAATCCCTTGATTTCCTTGAGCTTGCCCAAAATTGCCTATTTCCGAATTGGAAACGCTATAGTGTCTTTAATTTGATTCCGGATGGACACTAATTAAAACCGGATTAATATATAGAGCGGTGTGACAGATGGATAACCTTATTACTGTAACCAGTTTGCTATACGTCTTGAGCTCGGTCGGGTATATTTTATATCTTTTCTTCCAGAAAGAGTATTTTCATAGACTGGGACAGGTTTTTCTGGCAACGGGCTTTTTATGTAATTCGGTTATGATTGGCTATTATTATGCAAAAACAGGGCAGATACCAGCAAGGAATCTGCACGAAACACTCCTTGTTGCAGGCTGGGCTGTTGCCGGGGTTTTTTTTGTTTTTCAATACAGATTTCAGGTAAAGGTTCTGGGCGGATATGCAGCCCTTCTTGCGGCTGCCTGCGTTGTGGCATCTTTACTTGTGCCAGGCAAAACTGTTGATACCCAGGGCATTTTCAACAGCATATGGCTTATAGTGCACGTGGTTTCAATTTTTGTGGGCCATGCGGCCTTTGCCCTGGCTTGTGGAGTAGGGCTTCTTTATATTGCTCAGGAAAATGCGATTAAGGGGAAAAAGCACGGATTTTTTTATAAACGTCTTCCTTCACTCGATCTTCTTGACAGTACAGGTTATGCCTGCATCGCAACCGGTTTTACACTGCTTACGGTAGGACTTATTACCGGATTTATTTATGCCAAGTCTGTCTGGGGAAGATTCTGGGGTTGGGATCCAAAGGAGGTCTGGTCCGGTATTACCTGGCTGTTGTATGCCGCGATTCTTCACGGACGTCTTACTGTCGGCTGGAGAGGTAAAAAAGCCGCTACAATGGCCATAATTGGATTCGCTGTTGTTTTGTTTACTCTTTTTGGGGTGAATTTTCTTTTAAAAGGGCATCATGGAGTATTTACAAAATAACGTGTTCAAAAAGCTGAAACAAGTTTAGTATGTTTGATATATATGGTTGAAATAATATTACTAGGATTAAATCATAAAACCGCTCCAATTGAAATAAGAGAGCGTCTATCTGTTTCAAAAGAAGAAACGGCGGCCATGCTTGATGCCATAAAGGCATCGTCTTCAGTGAATGAAGTTGTTTTGTTTTCGACATGCAACCGTATAGAATTTCTGATGGCGGCAGGCGATAAAACGGATGCTGTTGAAACAGCCAAAAGGCATCTTTCAGAATTTAAAAATGTGCCTGTTTCTAAGTTCGAGCACTCGATATATATCCACGAAGGAGATGAAGCTGTCCGGCATATATTCAGAGTGGCATCTAGCCTAGATTCAATGATGGTCGGAGAACCTCAGATTCTTGGTCAAATAAAAGAGGCTTATTTTACTGCGACAAAAAGAAAAACCTCCGGAGTTATTTTAAACAGGCTTCTTCACAGAACTTTTTTTACGGCGAAAAGAATAAGAACAGAAACAGGAATTGGTGATCATGCCGTTTCAATCAGCTATGCCGCAATCGAACTGGCCAGGAAAATATTCGGGCAGCTTGAGGGGAAAAAAGTACTGCTGATTGGTGCAGGGGAGATGGCCGAACTTGCGATTGAGCATCTGCTCAAAAACAGGGTTAAAGAAATATTTGTTGCAAACAGGACATTTAAGAATGGTGTTGAACTTGCGAGGAAATTCCGCGGCAGCCCCATAAGGTTCGAAGAGATTCCCGGTTACATTTTACAGGTTGATATTATAATAAGTTCAACCGGTTCTCCTGACATAATAGTTACCAAAGAGCAGGTTAAACATATAATGCCCGGCAGGAAGAATCGCCCGCTTTTCTTTATTGATATTGCAGTTCCAAGGGATATTGATCCTGAAATAAACAAACTGAACAATGCGTATGTCTATGACATAGACGATTTAAAAGGTGTTATTGATGAAAATCTTGAGGATAGAAACAAAGAGGCTGTAAAAGGTGAAAGAATTATTGATGAAGCCGTTATAAGCTTCAGAC
>JAABPS010000167.1 GCA_011391835.1 Desulfobacteraceae bacterium | reverse complement strand
ATGCATCCTATATTACCGGCCAGGTTATTTCGGTAAATGGGGGGATGTTTTAACCAATGAAACAAGGCAGTTTCAACATTGTATTCTTCTTTTTCATGATTACCACCATTGGATGGGTGCATGCTCAGCAGGCCATCCGAGAAACGATTGCTAAGCAGTCCGAAACAATAAAGACCGTAAGCGCTGAATTTGTTCAGGAGAAGCATTTAAAGATATTGGCCAAACCCATGATATCCAAAGGCAAGCTCTATTATCAGGCACCTGGATCACTCCGGTGGGAGTATTTTACACCTGTACGAAGTATTCTGATAGCCAACCAGGGTAAAACAAGGCGCTATATTGTAAAAGAAGCGGCGATTATTGAAGACACCAGTGCGCGAATGCAATCCACGCAGATCGTTATGGATGAGATATCAAGATGGATCAGCGGACGTTTTGACCAGAATCCTGATTTTCGTGTTGAAAAAAAAACGGGGAACACGATGATTCTCAGGCCCGTTAATGAAGCATTTTCGAAGATTATTTTTCAGATAGACATCCATCTTTCGGACAAGCCCGGCGTGATCCAATCCGTGATGATACATGAAAACGCTGATTCCTTTACTCGACTGAAATTTAAAAATGTGACAGTGAACACGGAATTAAATCCTTTGCTGTTCACGGAAATCCTATGAAACGCATCCTGTGTGTACTTTCGGTATTTCTTTTTTCTTCCTGTAAAAGTCTTCCCCTGATTCAACCGTATCCCACATCCGATAATCTACATCCGAAAATATGCGCCATTCCTTATCTACAAGGGAAGTGGCAATTCATCCATTCCATTGAAGCAACCACGCCAAGCCAGAACAAAGCATTTGTAATGGGCATTACGGATATTTCCAGCCACTCACGCAGTATCAGCGTTGTAATGATGACCCTTGAAGGCCTTGTATTGTTTGATGCTGAATTTGACAAAGATCTCACCATTCGAAAAGGGATCCCGCCATTTGATTCAGCCGAATTTGCCATGGCGCTGATTGAAGATATCCAGCTGATTTTTCTTTTGCCTTCAGGCCGGGTAGAGCAGACAGGTTATGTGAACGATAGCTCGAAGATCTGCCGCTACAGAGATGATCAGGGTTTTGCAGTTGATGTAACTATTCATCCGGACAACACATGGACAATACGAAAATATGATCAAGGGAACCGATTAATCCGCATGGTAAACATGGTTTCAACCCAACACGACCGACATCAAAACCTTATCCCCCAGACCATTGAACTTATGGCCTATGGGTATCATCGTTATTCCTTAATGCTGAATCTTGTGAAGGCGAACCAAGGAAACGATTAAATTTCAATGAAGGATCCCTGGTTCAGCGTAATGTTGATTCCGGTATTTGACAGTTCACAAATGAGTATTATCCTTTGTGAAAAGCCCTTGTGCGAATGTCATGAATAGTGAATGCTGGGGCTGGTTTTAATAATGCAATAGTTATTGCGCTGCGGAGGTGATGATCATGAACGATAAAAATATAAAAAACGATAGTGAAAAAGAATGCAAAGAGAACACATCCGATTCCACCTGCTGCTGTTACATAGCCGATCCATGCGGCTGTTATGTGGATCCGTGCGGATGCCATGTGGACGTGTGCTGCTGCTAATTGAAATGTGAACTCATTTGTTCGATAAAACCCAAAAGGATTGGGCCTCAGTGCCCAATCCTCTTTTAAATTAGGATTTTTCAGAAATTTATTTAGATCCTATGCGATAGCGCGACATTCCTGAAAACCATATTTGAATTGTAAGCCATCAGGGCTGTTTCCATGTCCCAGGTATGAATTAATGTTTGGATGAATTTTTTATAAATAGTACGCCGTGAATACAGTCTTTTAGAGCAAAGCGCTTTTGTTTCAAGATATTCATTGTTATCCATTTTTTTCAATGTAAACACAGGTTCAGTCATATCATATCTATCCCAATCCGAAGGATAATTCACATAATTGATCCTGTTATCCTCTTTGAATTCTTTATATAACCGTGTCCCGGGAAGTGGCGTAAGATGGGTTATATCGATGATATCAATCCGATTTTTCAGGATGTAATCAGTCTTCTTCAACATACTTTGTTTTGTTTCCGTGTCAGAACCATAAATAAATGCGCCTAATACAGCGATTCCATATTTATTTATTTTTTTAAACGCTTCCTCATAATTCCTGTTTAAGTTCAGCTTCTTATCCATTTCCTGCAGTTGTTCTTCTACTGGAGACTCCAATCCGATAAATACCATTTTGCACCCGCTTTCAGCGGCAAGCTGAATGACTTCTTCATTATCTGCGAAATTTAAAGACGTCTGACAAAACCAGGATTTTTTCAATTTTTTATCAATCATTCCTTGAAAGAGTTTTATGGCTCTTTGCTCAGCGTTTTTGCCGTAACCCAGGATATTATCATCTATAAAAAAGATATGTTTTTGCGAAATGTTTTCCAGCTCCGCTAAAACATCTTCATAAGGACGCTGCCTGAATTTTTTTCCATTGAACGCTGTCACAGAACAGAAATTACAATTCATAGGGCATCCTCTGGAAGTTTGTACAGTGGCGAACAGATATTTTTCGCTAAACAGTTCTCTTCTGGGAATCACGCTGTTCGTTAAATCAAGGTAATCGCCATAATACCGTTTTTTTAAAAGCCTCTTTTCAAAGTCACAAATAACCTCTTTCCAGACACTTTCTGCCTCACCCAAGACGATGCTGTCTACATATTGCAATGCTTCATCAGGCATCATAAATGCGTGAATCCCTCCCATAACCACTGGGATATTTTTGTTTTTATATAGTGATGCAATTTCATATGCTCTTGTGGCATTTGAGGTAAAAGCTGTTAAACCAACAAGATCGGCATGTTTGTACTGGAAGGTATCAATATTTTCGTCAATGAGCTCAACATTGAAACTGTCCGGTGTCAATGCAGCGACAATTCCCAACCCCAACGGCGGGAAAGTGGACTGCCAGCTGGATGTCAACCCAATGCGATGTGAATTGACCGGATTAATCAATAAAATCGTTTTCTTGTTTCCCGACATCACTTTAAATCTATTACTATTTCCGGCTATCATTTTTATGTTGAAGTCATTTTTTAGAGATCTGATAAGAAAGTAAATAGATGAAAAATAAGCAATAAGGGAAATGAGATAAACGACCAAAATTTGTGCTGAAAAACGGATATCCCAGATAGCAAAACCAATGACAAGACCCAGAGTGATAGATGAAAAGAGTAGAATTGGTACCATATAGGACGCGCGGGATCCAATTTTTATTACAGCATCCTTGTTTGCAAGGGTGCTTTTGATTCCGGAAAAATAGATCATTACGTAAAATAGGCAAAAGCAAATAAAGGGAATGATGAAAGTTATTTCTCTGCGGATATCGATAGATATGAGATATCCGGTAAACAAAAGAAATAGGGTGATTGGCATGTAATATATTGTTTTCATATAAACACCTCCAGCATAGTAATGAATAGATGATATCGCAGGTGAAAGTGGTTATGATAGAATAAAATGGTAAGTTGCAGAGTTTTGCGGATAAGGTGATCTTAAAAAGGTGTAAGATGAGCGCAGGATTTTGGCATACGATGAAACAAACAGTTAAAGATAGATTTAGTGGGTTATTCGTATTGGCTGAATTTTTCTTTCGCAATCTCCAGTTGTTTGTTTAGTCGTTTTGTCTTTTGATAACTAACAGCGGCAAGAAGCATCCCAATACATTCAGCCAGCACGATCATAATCAGTATATTCAAAAAGTTACGCTCACCTAAAACGAATGCTCCCAGAAATGTACCTATTGCAATCGTAAAGACAATGGAAGAAAAAGCGAGGATCGTGTTTTTTCTGAGATTTCTGTAAAAAAAAGAAAAAATGATTACTGAAACTATCGCGATTGACATGCCGACAACATAACTTGCCAACAAAAAAAATAGGACGCGCTCTTGATTGAATAAGATAAATGGCAATGCCACTAAATCTCCAATCAAACCGGATAATAGGAAAATTACAATGAATTCTTTTAATTGAAATCCTTTTGGGGCGAATTTGTTGATTGATATCATTTTTATAATCCAAGAAATTCTTTAAAATAACTTACATAATGACGAGATACCTGTATCTCATCTGCTATTCCTTTAAACGTTAGCAGCAATCTGCCGCCAAACCAGGGGATGATTTCATTTACTTTCATTATATTTACAACGTTGGATTTGTTAACACGGACAAATCCTTTATGCGTAAGAATACTTTCAAGCTCGTAGAGCTTTTTATTCATTTCATATTTACGATTTTCAGTGAGGCCATATACATCATTACCATCTGAAACAAAAAAATAGATAGCATCAGGCTTTAACACTTCAAAAACATGATCCTTTTTGCCCATTAAAACTTCCATGGTTTTGCTTTGGGAAGAAGAGGGGTAGAAATGATCAAGGAATTTCACTAATTCATTTAGATTATTGGGATCAAATAATATAGTTACACCCGATGCGGGAATAGCGGCACCCTTTTCTACAATGTGAATGAAGGCATAAGGATCCAGTGTTATCTTTCGTGAAGTGATTATCTCTGATAAAACTTTTTTGTTAGTATCTGAACAAATTAAATTAACATTCATTTTTGCGCCGAAGATCCTGCTTAATAAAACACGGTAAAGGTCATCTATCGATTTTTTAAAAACGTAACAAGAATCGGATTCACAATTTCAGGGTTTTCATAATTCACGTTGTGGCCTGCATTCTCAATGGCATGAAATTCAACATGCGATATGGCTGCTTTTATGTTTTCACTGTTTGAAAAGGGAAGGATTTGATCTTTGTCTCCCCAAATGAGCAATACAGGTTTGTTCTGTTTGCCAAGTCTTTCGTATGCATCGCCTAATTGATCCATATTCATATAGCGCATGGTTGAAAGCAGAGATTGATTAAACCCTTTATATTTCATCTGTATTTTAAATTTATCTTCATATTCTGGCAGCTTATCAGGGTAAACAAATGCTTTTTTGATGCCCAGCAGGACAAAGCGGTCTCCCAACGCGGCCATGATGTAATCGCCGATAACAGGCGCCTGCGCCAGCTTTATGACAAAAGGTTCGTTAATGGGGAAACCGGCTGGCGAGATAAGACTTACGGTTGCTACCATTTCAGGATGACGATCTGCAAAAATAACACAGATGGCTCCGCCCATAGAAAGCCCTACAAGGTGAACCGGCGTTTTTATACTAAGTTTTTGCACAAGCTCAGTTAATAGCTCATCATACAAAGCTCTGTCGTAACGAACATCCGGCCTGTCGGAAAATCCTCTCCCATAATGATCATATCTAAGCACACGAAAACCGGCATTTAACAACTCGCGCACATTGTAATCCCACACAAAATAGGGGGTTGTAAACCCATGAACCATTATCACGGTTTGGCCATTTTCAGGGCCTGATAGTTCATAATGAACCATGCCTTTTGACAATTGAATAAACTGGCCTGGGGCTGTCTTTCGGGCTTCACTATTTAGAACTTGCTTTTTTGAGATGGATACTGTGTAGGTAACAATTAAGAATGATATAATGAGAAAAAAAAGAATCAAAACAAAAATTTTTATAAAGCTTATCATGTTTTTTTCCTTTATGTTTCAGTTATTTTCATTTGAAACCAAGACCCCTTGGGCTCTTCTTGTGAATTCGTCACTCGTCACTATTTACCTGTAAGTGGTGCCTGATAATCCAGGACTCCCAGAAGGCATAAATATCTTTCAAAAAACCCTTTATTCTATGTTTGGGAAAAAATAAATCCATCTCCAGTAACTTCGAAACCTTATCTTCAATACTAAGTTGAGATGGCAGGGAGTGTACTGCCTGATCCACCATCTGTTGGCGGGTATGTATTTTCTGCCGCATGTAGTTGAATAGATCCGTATCCGGATCGTTTACAATATGCGCGTGTGCGGATGTCAGAAACGTTGCTTTTTCGCGATATAAGGTTTCAGCATGGTCAATGTCTTTTAAGTATTGATCAATCGAAGACTCTCTGAGGCCATACCAGGGCCCAAAACCATCCATGCCAGGGCTTGGCTGATCAAAACCCAGACAGCTCACATGCAGGATTTTTTCAGCAGGAAGTAAAAAACCCACATGGGCTTTGGAATGGCCTTTGAAGGGGATGGTTTCAAGAGTAAACTTTTCAAATACCAAGGTATCGCCAGGTTCAAAGGGTTTTATGAACTTACATTCCTGAAATTTATTTAATTTCGCAAATTGCTGTATCAGAGAAAAATCATGTTTCTCATCCCATCCGTAGCCCTTATAAAACTCAAACAGATGGGTGAGGTAATTTGCTTCTGGATTTGGGG
>JAABPS010000166.1 GCA_011391835.1 Desulfobacteraceae bacterium | reverse complement strand
ATAAAGACCTGTTCCTTGACGTAGTCCTTGAATCCATAGAATCATGCCACAGAGGAGGTTCAGAGAAAGCTGCTGGCTGGATAACAAGACTTGCGCCGGCTATCGAAAATGTCACAGAATATACCGACGGTGACGAAACAAACTACATTCCGAAAAATTTAGCGGATATTCTGGTCGTTATTGACTCGACTGCATTATATAAATATTATTATCAGAATGCAGATGATGAAAACCTGTTTCTTGCTCAAGACAGCTTTGTCTCTGTAATCCAGTCCCTCAAATTCGACCAGGATATAGATATTGCGCTAGCAACAACTGCATTAGACCAAAGGTCATTTAAAGCGCTTAAATCGATAACAGCTGGCAACCCAAACGCCAAGAAATCTTTTGATACCATTAACAACCATTTTGGTGACATCGAATTCAAAAAAGAATCAAACGAATCAACTGAGCCAATGATTAGGGAGAGAGCTGATTATGCATTAATAAAGCCTGAGCAGATTGCAGTGCATCTGTCGTCTATAAAAACAAAGTATGACCGTGAACAATATCTGGCTAATTGGCTTATCTATTGGTTATCAACAGAAGAAGCAGATAAGCGTGCCCTATATGATTCTTCCATTTCTCTCATACAAGAAGACGGGATTAATCAGGCAGAAGGAAAGATATTGGATATCCTGTACCCTTTGGCCTACCAGTATGACAAGGAAAAAGCATTTGAGATATTATGCTGGGCTCAGGCTAATTATGGCGGGTGGGATAGGTATTTTACAGATAAGAAAAAAGCTTTCAGCCGATGGAAATTTGTCAACAAGCATTTTAGAGAAAGATACATGGAGTTTTTCGAAAGAAGTATATTTTATTCCGGAATGCAATATGGCCGGGGAAGAAGTTATTTTGTTCCTGTACCGCGCGCTGTTGAATTCTTTGCGCTGTTCAACAATTTAGGAATAATGGAAGAGATTACCGAATCAGCTGTATCCTCAGTAGAATCGTTGATGGCAAATCTTCAACTCTCAGAATCTAAATGGTTATCCTTACCATATATAGACCGCTTCGATATATTAATTCAAAGATTAACTTGGCCAAGTCCTTTGGTCAGGGAAAGGGCTGCATCTGCTATTGCCGAACTACTAAATTACGGGGAAGAAAGACAAAAATATTGTAACCGGTTCTTGACTTTCTTGAAAGATCAGAAGCTTGAAAGTTTAATTGCCGTAGCCCTGTTACCAGTCATTAAAGCCTTAGAAAAAAGGGATGGGCTTTCCACTTATGTTGATCTAACAAGCCTATTAAACGCCATACCATTTACTTCTATTGTAATAGAAAAGCTCGTTTATGAAATATCACACCTACTCAATCAGGAAATAGAATTCAAACCCAACAGGCGGTCTGCATTAACACCTCCAGCTGACTATGAACCTCATAAATTTTTCACTGAGAACATCCAAGGATTTCTCGCACCTATATATAGCGATCGGGCAAGTCAGATATCATCAGATACAGGTGTGAATTTTATGACCCATTGGGCTTTTAATGCGAAGGAAATGGCTAAAGAACTATCCATAAAAGAGAATATCGGCGACACAATGAATTTTATGGGGTACCATCCTCCAAGAATGCTTGGTATGTCAACAAAATTAAGTGAGGTGTATAGATCAGCTTTCCTCAGAACAGTACAATACTTTCTTGACAATGGGCTAATCCAAATTGATATGTACTATCATTACGTGTTGGCAACGTTGCCCGTTGAACTATCATTCTGGAAAATTAAAACCAACAGAGCACCTGGATGGTGGCCGAAACTTCAGTATGAGACCGGAAAAGAATCATATTCGGATGAAATCGTCAAATTTGCATTTCCATTCGATGATGTTGAAGCCATTGTCAACAAGAATGGGAAAACAAGAATACTTGGTATCAATGGAACGGTTGAACCCCAAAAAGGATGGCTGGAAGGAGCATTAGATACATCAATACATCTGGCAGGCTTTGCTTATAAGGTAATCGGGCCGAATATCCCTAGCCCTGAAATTGTTGCAAAACAAATCTTCTATGCAACATTCATGTTCACTGTAGCGAGCATGCTCCTTCGACCATTCAATATACTGGAATGTCCTAATCAATATTTGCCGAGCCAGACACGGCCTACTGCAATTGATGATATGAAAATTTATCCACTGATAGCAACAGTGAGAGGCTTTGCAATCAATCTGTGGCAGTGGTTCAGGGGAAAACATCCATATATGCTTCTGTTCAAGCCGGCATCGGATGAAAATGTGATAAGATTAGAGGATAACAGATTAGGTCATTACATGAATGGTAATCTGGTTGCATATAGTCAAGACTGGGCAGAGGGTATTCAAGAGAAGGCTGATCTTGAAGCGCCACATGGGACGTTCATTGAGATTGATACAAACTATTTGAATGAATATCTGGATGGGATTGGATTTAGGCTTGGTTATGTCATGAGGACTTCACATAAATTCCGTAAGTATAGTACAGACAAGGAACAAGCCATTGATGAGTATAGATTTATCGGCGTGAGCAAGATAATAACGTAATTTATTATTGGATACCGGCGTAAAGCCATTAAGGGAAAAGTAATGTATACTTTTATCAGCTACGCATCTAACTTTAAAACAACAGCAGGAAGGATCAAGGATTATCTTGATCAGTTTGGATTCAATTGTTTCTTGGCACACGAGAAAGCCGATGGTTAACTAAAAATAATCGACTGTTCTCAAACATTACCGACAGAACTCTGCTATAGCAATTCATCGATCTCAGCAATTGACTTCAATATGTAGTCTGCATCTGTTCAGCTCGGTCGATGCTGTTGACTCGTAGGTGGACTACGGAATATGCCAAGATGCGGTTAGATATTAAAGCACTTGCAGAGAAAACATCCGAAAGGTATATTATTTCTATTGATGAACTTCTGTCAGGGAGCCGATGAAGAGAAGTGGTAAAATCCAGGCAGGCAATATCGTGAATCTGCGTCAGGAGGCTGGATTATTCCGGGGCTGATGTTGCGAGGTATCTTGGTGTAGCAAACTCTTGCGTGACGCGGCTGATACCAGCAGTGAGAAAACAGGATATAGATGGATTTAAAGTTGTGAACGTTCTACACAAACGTATTCCTCTGTGTTCCCAAGTTGCCCAAGGTGTATAATGGAGACAATCAATGAGTTTTCAAAAAATATTAAATAAATACCGTAAACTTTCATTCTCCGAAAGGGACAAGGGCACCCGCTTTGAGCGATTGATGCAGGCATATTTGCAAACCGACCCGAAGTACGCACACAAATTCAAGAATATTTGGCTGTGGGGGGAGTTTCCTTCTCGAAGTGATTTGGGCGGGAGCGATACGGGGATTGATTTGGTTGCCTTGACTCACGAGAGCGATTATTGGGCCATTCAATGCAAGTGCTATCATGAAGGTACGGTGATTGACAAAAGCGATATAGATAGTTTCCTT
>JAABPS010000165.1 GCA_011391835.1 Desulfobacteraceae bacterium | reverse complement strand
GTTTCCTTTCCACGTCTAGCAGGGAATTCAAGGATGAGAATTTCGTAACGACGCGATTTGCTCATCGCCTGTGGATTGATACAACAGGTAGGAAATTTGGAAGCAACGCCGAAGAAGCCATCAGGAACCAACACCCGCCTGTCTCACGTTTGAATTTGTATGAATTGCTGGAAGCGCCTGTGGATTGGGACAAGTTGGAGCAAGGCATTCACGGCGAAAAGGCGCGGACGGCAAAGAAAGTTTTACTGCCCCATCAACAACTCGTGCTGGAAAGGGCGCATGAATATTACAAAAAAGCTGAACGGGGCAAACTCATCATGGCTTGCGGTACGGGAAAGACGTTTGCTTCGTTACGTATTGCCGAACATGAGACGAATGGCAAAGGGACAATTCTTTTTTTGGTGCCAAGCATTGCGCTGATGAGTCAGGCTTTGCGCGAGTGGAGCGCGGATGCGGATGAGCCGATTAATGCCATTTGTATTTGCTCCGACCCTGAGGTTTCAAAGCAGAGGAAGAAACAAGATGACATTGATGCCTTGAGCGTGGTGGATTTGGCATTACCTGCCTCCACTGACACGAAGAATGTTCTACAGCAATTCGAGGGAGCGAAACGGAAAAAGGCTGGAATGACTGTGGTTTTTTCCACCTATCAATCCATTGATGTGATCGCCAAGGCTCAAAAGGTGTTGTTAAAGAGCGGTTTCAAGGAATTTAACCTGATTATCTGTGATGAGGCACACAGGACAACGGGCGTGACATTGGCGGGTGAGAGCGAAAAGGAATTCGTAAAAGTTCATAATGCGAACTTCATCAAGGCGAAAAAACGCCTGTACATGACTGCCACGCCGCGCCTGTACAGCGACGATATAAAAAGCAAAGCCGCACAGGCCGACGCGGTCCTATGTTCAATGGACGACTCGAAATTATACGGTGAAGAGATTTGCCGTATCGGCTTTGGCGAAGCGGTTGAACGCGGACTGCTGACCGATTACAAGGTATTAATTCTGACCCTGAGCGACAAAGACGTGCCGCCCGCTGTACAAAAGATGATCAGCAAGGAGTCGGAAATAAATGCCGACGACGTATCCAAATTGGTGGGTTGTATTAATGCGCTCTCTAAGCAGTTTCTGGGCGATGACGGCAAGATCAAAGAAGTCGATCCCGAACCAATGCACCGCGCGGTGGCTTTTTGTTCGGGCATTGCGGTATCGAAGAAGATCACTTCGATTTTCAACACGGCAACAGACGCATATTTGAGTTCTCTGCCACCAGCTAAAAAAGAGCAAATGGTTTCCATCGAATCCAGACACATGGATGGGACAATGTCTGCCCCTGCACGGGAGGAGATGCTGAGTTGGGTGAAGGAAACCACCGAGGGGAACGAGTGCCGTATTTTAACCAACGTGCGAGTGTTGAGCGAGGGCGTAGATGTCCCTTCGCTGGATGCGGTAATGTTCCTTTCCGCCAAGAACTCTCAAGTTGATGTGGTACAATCGGTGGGGCGGGTGATGCGTAAAGCGCCAAACAAAAAATATGGTTATATCATCATTCCAGTTGTTGTGCCTGCGGACGTGGAACCCGAAAAGGCATTGGACGATAACGAACGCTACAAAGTGGTATGGACAGTGTTGAACGCCTTGCGCGCACACGATGACCGCTTTAATGCCACAATAAACAAGATCGAGTTGAACAGGAAGCGGCCCGACCAGATTATGGTGGGGCGTCCCGAAATGTCCTTTGATGAAAGCGGCAACCCATTTCAAGTCAGGGAAGATAATGCGGTATATGATACCTCCCAAAGCATAGTGCGGCAGTTGGCCCTGCAGTTCGAGCAGTTGCAAAGCGTGGTCTTTGCTCGGCTGGTACAGAAAGTGGGCGATAGAAGATATTGGGAGCAATGGGCGAAGGATGTGGCTGTGATCGCCGAACGGCAGACAGAGCGCATTCAATATCTTGTTTCAACGAAGAAAGACCAGAAAGTCGCCTTTGCCAGATTCGTGGACGGTTTGCGGAAGAATATCAACCCCAGCATTACGGAAGCGCAGGCTATAGATATGCTCGCCCAGCATATTATCACACAGCCTATTTTCGAAGCTCTTTTCGAAAATTATTCCTTCGTTAAACACAACGTAGTTTCGCAAGCCATGCAAGACATGCTCGAAGCACTCGGATCGAACACGCTGACGGATGATTCAGACACTCTGAAACGCTTCTATGAATCGGTGCGCAAGCGAGCAGAGAAGATTGACAACGCCGAAGGCAAACAGCGCATTATCATCGAGCTGTACGACAAGTTTTTCAAGACCGCCTTTCCCGGATTGGTGAAGCAGTTGGGGATTGTGTATACGCCCATCGAGCCTGTGGATTTCATTCTCCATTCCATCGATCATATCGTGCGAACGGAATTCAAGCGTAGTCTTTCGGACGCGAACATTCACATCCTTGATCCGTTTACAGGAACGGGGACGTTTATGACGCGTCTTATCCAAAGCGGGCTGATTCAAAAAAAGGATTTGGAGCGCAAATTCAAATATGAACTACATGCTAATGAAATCGTCCTGCTTGCATATTACATAGCGGCAGTTAACATCGAAAACGCCTATCATGACCGGATAGGCGAAACCAGCGTATACGAACCGTTTGAAGGCATTGTTCTCACCGACACTTTCCAGTTGGGCGAAACAGGCGCAAAAAATACGCAATATTCTGAAATGTTTGTTAAAAACGCAGACAGAGTGGCAAAGCAAAAAAAAGCACCTTTGCGCATCATCATGGGCAACCCACCCTACTCGGTGGGACAACGCTCCGCCAATGACAACGCCCAAAACCAGAAATATGAGTTTTTGGATGCCCGCATTGGAAGCACCTATGCCAAATCAACGG
>JAABPS010000164.1 GCA_011391835.1 Desulfobacteraceae bacterium | reverse complement strand
TTGCGCCGCTGACGATTTTTCTGTGTTTTATATTGAGCCGTAAGGCTCTGGCAATAGCCAACGGATCGACTCCTATATGATAGAAAAACCGACGGTCTTCATACCGTGTTATGGCGCGTGAAAACTTTTCTGAAATATCTGTACACGGCGGGAAGCGCCACTGTTCATCGCCGGCAATGGATGCACCCAGAAGCTCTCCGTTCCTATCTAAAAGCACTGATGAATAGGACGATTTAAACAGCGGTTCCGGCCAGAGGCACCATCCGGCTGCCAGGGCAGAAAGAAATAGAACAGGTAATACGATGGTTTTCCTTTTTATGATACGTGTAATATTCACAGGTATTGGTATATTTTTATTTCCTCCAGTATTAAAATCATTGCGGGCAGGATGTCTTAGTCCTTCGTGCCCGGATTGACGACACTGATCCACCTTCCCGGAATACGCGCGTTTATCTTTGTGTCATACATGGTTTCAACTGTTACCATGGGCAGATAAAATTTTCCGAGATAACTTGCATTCAGTAATATATGAAATGTTTTTGTCTGTCCCTGGTCTATATCAAAATACGTATATACCCTGTCGTCTCGTATGTCCTGATAGTCGAATGTTGAATCAGCGCCAATCGCACCCGCATCCATACGGGTGTTATGAATCTCCCATCCTGACGGGAAGACATGGGTCAGCGCCACTTCTTCATACCTGCCGGTTCTTCCGGTATTTTTCACCTCAACTGTTGCCACAAAATCGGTTCCCTGCTCCAGTTTGGAAGGATCCACGTTTGTACGGCTGTCATGGGATAGATATTTGACATGGATTTCCATGCCGTTTTGGGCGGCTGTTTCCGCACCCATTGCCGGGATGCCTTCAAGGATTAATCTTGGATACAGGGTTGTTTTTCCCGTATTTTCGATAATGATTTTTGCTTCTGTGGCGTTACCGACTTCAAGCTCCTGTTGTGCGATGGGAGAATTTGATGAAACGGATATTTTTTTACCATCGTTTAAGGAGAACTTAAATTCAACTTTTTCGCCATGTGCTGAAATACCTGCATACCGTGCCATGGCAATGAGCACATAGGCAGTTGTCTGGGTGCTCTGCCATTCATCCCCCCCTATTTCATCTGCGATTTCATCTGCCAGTTGCTGGGCTCTTTTCATTTTATCCATGAGACAGATGGATTCCAATATCATCGCTTTGTCACGCAAGCTGGAGCCATAGGTATTTGACAGCTCCAGATAACGATCAATGATGAGTTTGGCATTTCGTGTCAGTTCTTCGGCTGCTTCGGGCTGGCCGGCAAGCTGATAGGCCGCAGCCAGGCGCCACCTTACATCAGCAGGGATATGTTGTGCCTCCTTAAGCCGGTTCATTGCGCTGAGTTCAGGACTTCCAGCCAGGGCAAGGGTATATAGCCGATACGCCTGTATAAGTTCAGAGCGTGCAGGGCCGGCGACCCACGACAGCGCTTTTGAACGTTGATATTTTTTCCACTGATCCATCATTCCCTGCGGGATGATATAACCGATCTTTTCTGCCTCAACGAGAAAATGCCCTGCATAGCTGGAAGCCCAATCATCTCCCTGGCCTTCCCCAGGCCAGTATGCAAATCCTCCATCGGATGCCTGGAATGTGCGGAGCCGGTCAATGCCGGCTTTAATGTTGTGTTCAATCTTGATCTGTTTATCCGTTGAAATATCGATCAGTTTATTCAGGTACAGCTGAGGGAATACAGATGATGTCACCTGTTCCACACATCCGTGCGGATACCGGATCAGGAACTTCAGGTGTTTTCCCAGGTTCAGAGGCGGAATTCGTGACATCTCCAGTGTGGCCTCATTGGTTCCTGCCACTCCTGGAAAGGTGATTTTCTTTTTCCATGATGCTTTGCTGGAAATCGAGTCTTTTATGACATCCGTCACCTTTCCTCCGGGCATACGAACATCCAATTCAATTTTATGACCAGCCGTCTCGCCGCCTCCTGCGGCTGCCATGACAATGGATGCCAGGCCTGGTTTTGAACCTGCTTTCAACTTAAAGGTGATCATGTCATCGCCTGGGCTTAAAAATGCAAGTTCCTTTCTGTTTGAACCAATCACAGATATGGGACCAGTTGTCTGAACGGACGTAGTAACTCTTTTTACTTTCCGTTCCAGTGCAAAAACCGATACAGGGAGATCCACTTCTTCTTCAGGGCCGAGAACCCGCGGGAGGGTTCCCAGAATCATCAGCGGTTTTCTAACAAAGGCCGTTTTTTCTGAAGAGCCAAACGATTTATCACCGCCCGCAATGACCATCACTCTCACGGATCCGATATACTGCGGAATGCTTATTTCATGGGTCTTTTCCTTATTTTTCCCCAGCTCAAAAGGCCCAATAAACTTAACCATGGGCGGGAACCGATTGGCTTTTTTCTGCTTTTCACCATCTGCCTGTCCGTCTCCTCCAATGGATAGTAATTGCTCCAGTTTTCCTCCGTAGGCGCCGGCAACGATGTCATATAGATCCCAGGTCTTGACGCCCAGCGCTTCCCGTTTGTAAAAATGATTCCAGGGATCAGGCGTTTCAAATCGTGTAAGATCAAGAAGCCCTTCGTCGACAATTGCGACTGTATAAGTCATAGGCTTTCCCTTCTCTTCGCTGATCGTTATTTTTGCGGTGGATTCGGGCTCAAACACCTCGGCTGCCTGGATCACGGGCTTTAGCTGTGTGGCGGGATCAACGACTTTTATGGGTATCACGCCGTACATCCGAATCGGCAGATCATTGGCTGTCTGCATGTGCGGCTGCAGAAAAGTGACATGCACGTAAACATTGGGCGCCATTTCTCTTGTGGCCTTGAATTCATAGCGAACAGATTCTTTATCTGCACTCAGCCAGTCTGTTTGAATGATCTTATTCCCTGATTCGATACTGATGAGTCCTCGGCCTTTGTTTCCGGTGGGAATCGTCAGCATAACGGTTTCATTGACGTTGTATTCTTCCTTGTCAGAGGAAAAGCTAAGCACGCTGGCGCCGCCCGGAATATCTTTCTGGGCTCTGCCTGCCCAGCCCGGCCAGTCCACATAAATAATTTTTCCGGCAATATGCCGGCCATCCAAATCCCTGGCCCTAATTAAATAACGGCCCCAGGAAGGATATTTGATGTTGAACTTCCACTCTGCGATGCCATTGGTGATCGTTACTTTTTTGGTTTCAAGCGGTCTGTAGGAGGATGACCCCACATAGTCTGCCAGGGATTCGGATTCTTTTTCCCACCACCACCGCCACTTTATTTTATACAGTTCCATCTCAATCCGTCCGGACTTTACCGGACGGCCGTTTGAATCGAGCATAGCGATTTTTACAGAATGGTCTGTATCCGTAAGAAGCATGCTTCTGGCCTTATCGCCCTTGGGAACCCTGATCCCGATATAGCGTTCATACGGGTGATAAGGGATGCTGAACCGGTCGATACTGAAGGCGCCGCTGGGTTCAAAGACTCTCGCCCTGAAATTGGCCGTAAGCATTCCGGGAGAGACATTTTGGACGTTGATTCGGGCAGACAGAGCTGTTTTTCCCTGATCATCGAGCTCTCCTTCAAATATATTCTGGGTTTCAGGTTCGTACTGTCTTGCGGGATCATCAAATTCATATTCACCGTATTTTGGAAAAGTGGTTTTCGCAGACGTAAAGGATACATCCACATCGGACTTCAGGTTTTTTGCAATAGCGCCATGAAGCCATTTGGCGGATAATTCCCCTTTCAGGGTGCCGCCGGATAAACTTTTTGTGTCTGCTCCGAAGTCAAGATTGATCTTGAGCCGGTTCGGCATGACGGTCTCAATTTTAAGACCTTTTTCAAAAACAGCGCCTCCTGCTTCAATCCGTGCTGTCCAGTTTCCGGTAGGCGCGTCCGGATCGGTAGAGGTTTTAAAATGATAAAATCGATTGATCGATTTATCTCTGGCCATTGTCTGGACAATCTGTCCTTTGGGATTGCGCAGTTGAAACAGGACTGGATGGTTTTCCGGAAGCTTGTCCTCTTTGTCCAAAAGGATAAACGTGAGATATATGGGATCGCCCGGGCGCCACACACCCCGTTCACCATACAGAAAGCCTTTTAAACCTTTTGTTAATATTTCACCGGATGTATCAAAATGACTGACGGACAGCGCAGAACCGTCATCTACTTTCAAGTATCCTGTCTGGTCACCATTTTTTGCAATAATCAGGAAAGGAGTGCGATCTACTTCAAGGAGCGCAGTTCCGTCTCCGTCGGTTTTTCCTTCACAGATGACCTGCTGCTGAAAATCAAGGACTGAGAGGGAGACGCCTGAAAGCTGTTTTGCCGTTTTGATGTCCGTGGCGGCGATAAATAAACGGCCATCACTTCCCTGTTTGGCGATCAGGCCGATATCTGAGATAAGCACATTTCTTGACACTGTAATATTGTGGTCATGAAATTCTTTGTAGTAGGCTTTATGGCATGGGTTATTTCGCTGCTCATGATATTCATAATAATCGTAATCTTCATCCTGCTGGATTTCTTCAGCGGTATCCCAGTAACTGCTTTCCTGTTCTTCATCGGCTGCGTCCAGTGTCGTCTCCGCATTATCGGCAGTCTGTTCCTCTGCTGTATCTGTGCATCCATACACAATATGACGGCGCGTAAAAGAGAGCTTGATTTTAAATATTCCTCCAGAATTTTTTTTGACCAGCGGCGTCATATCCAGGCCGGTTGTTACCCATCGGTCTCTATCACTCTCCTTCCAGTTGAGAGGCACCACCTTTTTCCAGACAACACGCCCCACACGGCTTAATTCTCTATTTCCTTCCAGCGTATTGACCTGGAGAAATTGAGGGATATTATCTTCATATACCTGAGTCGCCTCAACAATGACCGCGCGAAGATTTACCGTTTCAATAGGGACTGTCAGGCCTTCTGTTGTCGGGATAATAACGCCTTTACCGGTAAAACGCACCTGCGGCTTTCTTTCTTCGAAAAAAACGTCTGCCTTTTTAGAGGCTGTGAGGCGGTGCCCCATGCTGTTGCGGATGCCTTCTTCGATAGTGACGGTCACCTTTCCGATCCAGGGAGAAGTCTTATACATCCGGACAATATTGGTGTCTATGGAATATCTCAGATCATTTTCTCCTGCTACAGTGATCAACCCTTTTAGATCCTGGTCCTTCTTCAGCGGATCCGTAAACCGCAATTCAATAAACTGTTCCATTCCCTGATGGGCGTTTACCTGTAAAATAGCAAACCTGCTGACAGGAGCTATCTCAATCTTTCTTTCTCCTTTTTTATCAACGCCGATGGGGTCTCCGTTCCATTTTAAAATAACTTCAGATGGATTATCCCCGCGAATTATTCCGTCTATTGTAAATGAATGATCCCTGTTGTGTGTGTCATGCTGCCATTTGACATCCAGATGTTTTCCTTTTTGGGATGCCTCGATTATTTTTTCAACATTGACGCCGTGTTCAGCGTCTGCTGTAATCAGTTTGCCGTTTAGCTGCTGCTCTTTGAGATCATCCTGGCGGATGGTCTTTAACCCATCGATTGTTATGTCAAGCGATTGTCTCAGCGTGGTAAATTCAAAGCTGAATTTTTCGTCTGCGTCTATAAGTTGGGGAAGATCGATGATTGCTTTATATGCCTTATCCGAAGGGAGCCAGGTATCCGGACGGAACTCAAGTGTTCGGGTGTTTGTCCAGAGAGCTACACCTTTTATTTCCGGCTTGAAATACACAGCAGGATCTGTGATCGGAGCATTCAACTGGCTTGAGTCAATGATGTCTTCTTTAAAAACGATCCGGATCGATTCTGCGCGTGATACAATACCCGATGTGTAAGCAGAAATCATGGCCGGTTTGGTTCGTTCTTCTTCAGCACAGGAAAACGAAAGTAACGAAATACAGATCAGGAGACATATAAAAAATTTAGTGGATTTCATGGCTTTTCCCTCACGAATTAGTTTTTACCAAAAGGATATTCGAATACCTATTGACCTGAACCCTACATTTTTGATGATTAAAAAAAGAAAAAAGATACTTCGACTTAAGAACCACC
>JAABPS010000163.1 GCA_011391835.1 Desulfobacteraceae bacterium | reverse complement strand
CATGTCAGCGGGCTGTTTTTGAGAACACATCCGCATCAAGACCGGATCGGTCATTTCTTTTTAAATAATGATAGCCCGCAGCAGCGATCATAGCGGCATTGTCTCCACAAAGATGGATAGACGGAATGTGCAGTCGGATGCCCCTTGCCTGCGCTTCCTGGGAGACTTTTTCTCTGAGCCTGCTGTTGGCTGCCACGCCGCCGACCAGGGCTATGTGCTTGCAGTTCTTTTCCATTGCTGCGTTTATTATTTTGTAGGATAAAACATCGACCACTGCTTCCTGAAATCCAGCCACGATATCAGGAATCTGATT
>JAABPS010000162.1 GCA_011391835.1 Desulfobacteraceae bacterium | reverse complement strand
AAAGGCCACCCCGTCCACTCTAAATGGCGGCAGACGGGCGAAGAATTTTTGCCACAGGCCGAACCGGCGAAGCTGCCCAACCGTACGCTGGCGCAGAAAAACCACGACCCGCGGTTTTTCTGCGGTAACATTCAGAACGAAATTCTTCCTGAGAAGCTGGCCCCATGAAAAATCGACCGAAATTTCATCGGCCGATAAAAATGCGGCCGGAGGGACCTTATCGTGTTTGTTTAATTGAAAACGGTGTAAGACGAGCCGCGGCCCCGTCCATTCCAAACTCGCCCTCTTCACGCCTCCATCATAACCCGGGATAGCCTGCAGGCGGCTGTTCAGACAGCTGGTCAAGATCGTCGGCAAGGCCCAGTAAACGGCCAAGGCCGCGAGTAAGAAAACGGCTCCCGCAAAAAACAAAAATCGGGAGGTGCGCATCATTTCTCCATTTCTTAGTGTTCAGTTCCACATGGCGATGTCTTCGCACACCTGCGCATAGGAATCCCAGCCGTGCGATTTTACATGATTTGCAGTCATTGCTTTTGCTTCTTCCGCCGCGGTTGAAATAGGCCCTCCAATGAAGTGAAGGGATAAGAATTTTCTTTTCGTGACTTGATGTGTCTCAGAAATCGACTTGTATGTCAAGTTTTAACAGGTACTTTAATAACGTATCACTCTTCTATAAAGTATATGATCTTCATGACACCTTGACATTTCAGACAAAGCAGAGGATTCACATGATAAATCTTCTGGATCAGCCGGGCCAAGTTCTTCCGAAATGTGCGAGATTTCAGTATCGACTCTATCAACACCTGCTCACTGTCATCCTCTCCCGCCTTCTTTCTTATACCGCGCATTTTATTTGAGTAATAACCTTAATAGCGAACCATCTGCTCTACCCAGTTCGGGATATTGGTGATCAGCTGTACCAGCCGGTCCAGAGTCTCAAATGTTTTAGACGATGTGTCACACCGTGCATTTATAGGTCTTTAGTGCCCAAAGAGGATTTTTATTGGATTAAAAGGCGCCGGCCTGTTGGACGGCAAACAGAAATGCGAACGAGGCGCAAGAACACAAGAGTCGTTTTTTTATTCCTAATCAAACGAAGGAAATTTTCATGTGAAGTCTCCAGGTTGCTTTCTGAAGGATAACAGAGTCCGGGGCCAGCCATAAGGGCATAACGTTCCTGGTGTAAACGACTTTTTACTTGTATGCAGCGTACTTTGCTGTTATAAATTTTCGAATTGTCACTCTTGTATTCATCTCGATAACCACCTAAAAGGAAGAGTGCTGTTCATGAAGATCTACTGCGATTATCATCCGACCGTGGCCGCTCTATGGAGTTGCCCTAAATGCGACTCGCAATTTTGTTCCAACTGTGTTTCCAAAAGAGTGGTGGACACTTACGGAAAGAAGAAAGCGCATTTTTTTTGTCCCAAATGCAATGTCGCCGTCGACCGGCTTTCCATCGGCAACATCATCGAACCCTTCTGGACGCAGCTTCATAAAATTTTCGTTTATCCTTTTCAACTCATGCCATTCATTTTAATGACCGCGGTTTCCTTGTTCATTTTAGTATTATATGGCTTACCCTTTATAGGGTTCATTTTGAGCATCGGCTTTTCATTTTTAATCGTGAAATATTCTTTTGCAATCCTTAGAAGAACAGCGCAAGGTCGGTTCTCCGCTCCTAAAATAAATTCCGATATGCTTACCGGTGATATCTCAATGGTCTTAAAGCAAATCGTCTTTTATATTATTATCGGTCTTGCAAATATATGGGTTGCAAGTCACATGGGATTTGTAGTGAGCTTTTTATTTCAAGTAACTATGATTCTCTTTGCACCCGCGATGATTATTATGCTGGTGGCGACCGAGAACCTAATCGCTGCCTTTAATCCTGTGCTTTTTATGACTATGGCGTGGCGGATCGGTTGGAGCTATTCTTTAATGTTTCTTTTCCTGATTATGCTTAAGTTGGCTCCTTCATTTCTTTATCGGTATTTTTTAAGTTATTTACCCGGCGCCATTCAAATTTTCTTAATCCCGATGGCCCTCATTTATTATCTATTCGTCGCTTATCATCTCATGGGTTATGTCTTGCTGCAATATCATGAAGAAATCGGGTATGATGTGGACGTGGAAGAAGATGATTTGATTGCCGACGGGACCATTCAGAAGCAAGAAGGCAAATCCGAAATCCTGAATCAGGTGGATATCCTGATTCAGGACGGAAAAACCGATGAAGCCATTGATCTGATCAAGGAGGAAGGCGGAAGTCTAAAAAATGACGTCCAACTGGCGGAGCGCTATTATCGATTACTGAGTCTTAAGCAACAAATCCCCGAAATGCTGGAACAAGCCGTACCCTATCTGGATATGCTGCTGAAACAAAATGCGGCTCCGGAGATTTGCAAAGTATACCGGGATTGTGCGGCACACGATCCCGCTTTTTTGTGCTCTTCTCCGACGCTTCTGAAAATCGCCAGTTTTTTAAGCAATTCCGGGAAACCGGAAGAAGCAGTTCAGGTCTACAACCGTTTCATCAAATCCAACCCGAAAAGCAATCAGGTGCCGCGGGCTTATTTTTTGGCGGCCAGCGTGATCCATGAGAAGCTCAAAAACCGCGAAAAGGCCATCGGTATTCTGAATGCCGTCATCAAGAACTTTCCACAGCATGAGATCATTCCCTATGTACAGAGGTACTTGAAACAGATGAACGTTGTTAAGCAGGGCGGGTGATATCTGTCGCTGTTCGGCTCAACGAATCCGCTTGATCAAGGTTAAGGCGGCAGAGGCTTCGTTGGTGTGCGGAAACTTTCGGGATAGGAGCGAAAGGCATTTTTGGGCTTTTTCGGAATTTCCGCTTCTCAGAAGGGCTTTGCCGAAATATAAAAGCCCCAAGGGCAGGTTTTGATACGAGGGCTTGTGCTGCAGCAGAAAAGCGAGAACTTGTTCGGCTTCCTTCAGGCAGCTTTGATCATCTATGAAACGCAGGGCTATTTTATATAAAAGATCCGGGTGTAATTTTAACGCTTTTCCCAAGAGCATATATTCTTTGAAATAATGCTGCAAATCCCGGGTCGTGTTGGCGTCAGCGATCAGGCTTAAAAACAGACAGGAAGCTGTTTCATGTAAAAGAGTGTCCGGAGAATTTAATTTGTCGATATCAAAAAGACGGAACAAAACGTCACGATTACCGGGGTCCAACACCAATATTTGTTGAAAAAGCGGCCGCGCTTCGTCCAGGTTAAGCATCTTCATATTCACCAGAGCCTGTTCCAGCAATTGCGGTATTTTTTCTTTGGGATCCGATTCAAATATCCTGCAGGCCTCGGATTTCAACAACTTGGAACTTATCCAACCCAGTAAGCCGCCGCCTGCCAGTCCGCCGACATGCGCCATATATGCGGTGCTGCTTACGGTTCCGAAAAAAAATTGCGAGATCAATTCCGATCCAATCCAAATCGGCAACAATAAAATAGCCGGGAAAGCAGTGTAGTTAAAGTAAAAACCCAGACTGTAAAAAACTTTGATTCTGGTCGTGCCGAAAAGAACGGCATAGGCCCCCATCAATCCAGAAATCGCTCCAGAAGCGCCGATGCAGGGGATCCAGCTGTTTAAGTTGAAAAGGGTATATAAGGCGGCGGCGCTCAAACCGCCTAAAAAATAGATCAAGAGATAAAAAATCCGGCCGCAGCCGTATTCTAGAACGCAACCGACCAACCAAAAGAAAATCATATTACCCAGCAGATGTCCGAATCCCCCGTGCAGAAACATGGCGGTCAAAGCGGTCAAAACAGCAGGTTGGGCCGGTTTGTATCCGAACCTATTGCTCACGACTTTTGCTTCCAAGGCGTCAAATTCCTTGCGCAAATCCTTCCAGATTTGATATTCCGGATTGCCGGGAGCTATGATCCGGTCGGAGAATAATTGTTGCAAAAATAAATCGTCCCGCAGCATGCGGTTGAAATATTGCCAAAAAGTTTTTTCATCGATCAAGCCTGATTTACGGAAGTCCGGTCTTCCCGGTATTTCTTCCTCACGGTTCAAGTACTCGGAAAAATAGCTTAATTCAATGCCGGCGAGTCCGGAATTCCGATAATACTCGATGGCCCGCATTTTATGAGCGTCGTCAGCGCCTTGCAGGACGAAAAATACGAAAGCATTTATCAAAATGATCAGAATGGTGAGCACGGGCGGGTTGCGCCAGCTGATTTTATTGGTCAATGGTATGAACATATGAACGGTCTTAAAATAGTATTTACTTATAATTTCGGCTTCAGCAGCTTTTTTTTAAAAAATTGCGGCTGAGGCCTCATCTCGATAAGTGAATTTTTGCTTACGCGTCAATATGATTATTAGACAATTCATAATGATGCTCTAAAATCATGCAAGAGGCTTGGCTTCGTCAATCAGCATAATGGAGATGTTCTCCTTGATTTAACAAAGTAATTTGCAATGATCGCATATCAGGCCGTCGCCTTAGGGATAAGAATTTTCTTTTCGTGACTTGATGTGTCTCAGAAATCGACTTGTATGTCAAGTTTTTACAGGTACCTTATGTTGTAGCGGTTGTGTTGATGGTTATTGGAAACCCGCTCCATTTTCACAGATTTTTACGATAACTGTCCCGTATGCCTTAAATTCACAATTTATTGGACCCAGGCATACGAAAATGGAAGTTAGGAATAGGAGCCGTCATACGTCATCTCCGTAATTTATGTATGTTTTTTGGTCGGCGAGGCATAATTTAAATTCGTTCGCTGTTTCGGTTGAGAACGGTTTGAATCTCTGGATTGTTGCGGACAATATCCACAAAGGTGCGGACATAAACACGATTCAGATCGCCGAACAGCTTATTGCCCTGTAAGACTGGTACTATCGCCGCGACCTTCGAGTACATTCACAATGCGTTGACCCAGTAGCGGGGCGACCCGCTGCGCGAATGCGGCATTCGGATGGGCATCATCCGTACTTGAGGCATATTCAGGTCTTAAGTACAATCCGCCTTCCGTCTCCAGTTCATAAAAGTCCCAGATGTAAATATTGTCGCCCGGTTCATCCCAGTTGTTTTTCACCCAAGCAAAAAAGGCGTTAGTCCGTCTGGCCTGGGACTCATCTATGGCGCCTGCGACTTGCATTGCACCAGTCCAAACAATAAAACGGGTATTCGGAAATCCGTGTAATTTGGCTTTCAGCGCATTATACTGCAAGTAGTAATTTTCGAGTCGTTTTTCTTCAGAAGCAATATTGGGACTGCCGGTATCTTCATCGATCTCGCTGACCGGAAAACAGTGTTTGAAGACAATCGCCTGATACTGCGCCGTCAGCGTTTCGAGCGTGGAGTCGCCAGCAACGCCATGGTTCACCCAAATATTCCAGTAGTCATACGGGTAGTTTCCGTCTACGGCCCCAGGGAACCACTGTTCCATGATCGAATATTGCGGAGCATTCTGCTCAAACCAAGCCTGCACACCCCCATCCCAGATAACTCCCCCGGTACTATGGTGGAGCAGAATAATCTCCGCTTCACCACCTGGTGTTACAACGCCGCCACTGCCGCCATCGTCTCCACCGCCACCGCCGCTGCAGCCTACGATGATAAAAACAGAGACCATTCCAATCAGGAACACCCTTGAAAATTTTACTGATGTATTCATGTTTGTTCCTCCTTGTTGCTCGTGACCACGTTCTGCATGGACGCGCCTGCTTACGCAGGAGCGTTGAACATGACGTTCCCCCGCCGGAGCGTAGGAACGCGAAAAAGTCCCCCCATCGGTGGACACACCCTGATTACTCTTCTATGGTAATCCGTTCAATGATCAACGGTGAAACCGGGACACCCTTGTAGCCATTCTTGATTGTGGTCGGGAGTTTTTCAATCGTCACCACCACTTCAATCCCTTCAACAACTTTCCCGAAAACGCAATACCCCATCCCTGTGGAGTTTTCCCCGTATGATCAAGAAATACGTTATCCACCGCGTTAATAAAGAACTGGTTCGCGGTTGAATAGGGATTACTGGTACGCGCTATCGCAATGGTACCACGTTGATTTATTGGGTCCGTTATCAGCCTCATTGCCAATCGGTTTATGCGTCGGTTTTTGTTTCAAATCAGCCGTACAACCACCTCCTTAAACCGAAACAGCGAGCGCATTCCCGCCGAAGGTCCGCCATGGTGGACTTGCGGCGGGGTTAGCGAGCAGATTAAAAACAGATTATATTCCTTGCGGTCGAAGATTCCCCGTCCGCTCTGCGGCGGGGAGCTTCAATCATAAACCCCTTCCTAAACCCCTTAATCACACGATGAAAAAATCGTGCCGTTAGAGATAAGAATTTTCTTTTCGTGACTTGATGTGTCTCAGAAATCGACTTGTATGTCAAGTTTTTACAGGTACTTTAATAACGTACCACTCCTCTATAAAGGATATGATCTTCATGACTCCTTGGCATTTCGGACAAATTAGATGCCGGGATGTATATCATTTGCTCGGACGAAAAAGACATCC
>JAABPS010000161.1 GCA_011391835.1 Desulfobacteraceae bacterium | reverse complement strand
GTAAATCAAAAGGTAAATCGGAAAGCACACTTGATGACCGATGAGCATCATTCATTTCGGCGAATTGGAGAAGATTACGCCGGCCATTCAACGGTCAATCATCTGCGCAGACAGTACGTGAAAGGTGATATACATACCAATACTGCTGAATCGTTTGGCTCTGTGCTCGAAAGAGCCAAACAGGGTGTATTTCACTATATGAGCCGTAAGCATTTATTCCGTTATTTAAATGAAATCGGTTTTCGCTGGGATCATCGAATCCCTGGCATTAAAGTTACAAAAAACGGTGTAAAGAAAAAGTACATGAAACCCATGCCATTTATGATTATGTTGCGTTCTTTATTGTCTCAATGTATTGGCCGCCAGGTTAGAAGAACTAAAAACTTTGGCATTATTTCATCTGATAATCCTAAATTTTATATAAAACAGCCTTGTTATTGTTTATAGAACCGTATTAATATTAGCATGTTGTGTCTTTTCATATGCTGATCAATCATACAGAGTAAAATCCGTAATTGATGGAGATACTATTATCTTAAGCAACAGAAAACATGTACGGTACATTGGTATAGACAGCCCTGAGATCAATTATAAAACAGGCATTGCAGACGCATTTGGATTGGATGCAAAAAGAATAAACGAAATACTTATATCAGGGAGATTGGTAAGGCTTATATTCGATACGCAGGAAAAAGATCATTTTGGAAGAACGCTTGCCTATGTTTATACAAACGACGGCAAATTTATAAATAAAGAGCTAATAAAGAGAGGATATGCATGGACATTATTTGAACCGCCAAATACAAAGCACGATAGGGATTTTTTAATTTCCCAGCGGTATGCCATGTCAAACCATCTTGGAATTTGGAAGAACTGGCACGAAGAGGAAGGGGTTCGCTATATGGGTAACAGCAAATCAAAAAGATTTCATCAACTGAACTGTCCCTTTGGAGAAAAGACAGCGTCGGTCTATCGAATGATATTCCAGAGCAAATGGGATGCCTATTACGCCGGCTATGCGCCCTGTAAAAAATGCATTTCAGGACAAAACGATTGAAATTCTAAATAAACGCTACGCTTCCTTCGTTTTATTTATTTCTTCAATAAGTTTTTGAGCCAGATGCGCCGGGACTTCATCATAATGAGAAAATTCCATAAAATAGGTTCCGCGCCCGCCTGTCATTGAATTCAGGTCTGGCGCATAGGTCTGGAATTCTGCCATTGGCACTTGCGCACTGATGACCTGTTTTTTCCCTTCAGTGTCCATGCCCAATACTTTGCCCCGCTTCCCGTTTAAATCACCGATGATATCGCCCATATATTCATCAGGTGTTGTGATGGTGACTTTCATAATGGGTTCAAGCAGCACAGGATTTGCCTCTTCACATGCTTTTTTAAAAGCCAGTGAACCGGCAATTTTAAACGCCATTTCAGATGAATCAACAGAATGGAAAGTGCCGTCATCCAGCGTCGCTCTGAAGTCAATGCATGGAAATCCCGCAAGTACACCCTTCTTACATGCTTCAATGATTCCTTTTTCAACAGCCGGGATATAGGTTCGTGGAATAGCTCCACCAACAATGGCATCAACAAATTCAAACCCTTTACCTTTTGGTAAAGGTTCCATCTGAATCCAGCAGTCTCCATACTGACCATGACCGCCGGATTGTTTTTTATGTTTCCCTTGTACTCTGACCTTCTTCTTTATTGTCTCTTTATATGGCACCTTAGGTGTTTTAAGATTAACCTCAACATTAAATTTTCTTTTTAGTTTCTCTACTGTAATTTCTATATGAATCTGGCCGCTGCCGGATAATAATATTTCACTGGTTTCACTGCTTCTCTCTACAGATAGAGCGGTATCTTCCTCTAACAGCTTCGATAAAGATGAAAATATTTTATCTTCGTCCCCTTTTGATTTGGGCACAAGGGAAAATGAAACAAGTTTTGGCAACGGTTTTGAAAAAGCAAATTGAATGATATTCCCTTCATCGCACAAGGTATCGCCAGTTGTGGTAACCTTTAGTTTGGAAACTGCAGCAATATCACCGGGCCCGGCCTCTTTGATCGGTTTTTGTTCTTTCCCTGCAATTTGGAGCAATTGATTGTACCGTTCTTTTGCTTCTTTATTCACATTATAAAATGACCCATCTGCATCAAGCTTTCCTGAAACAATTCGAAAAATCGTAAGGCGTCCCGCATAGGGATCCGAAACTGTTTTTATTACAAATGCTGAAAAGGGCTCATCTGGATTGGACTTGCGTTCGATTTCTTTGCCTGTTTTAGGATCCATTCCTTTTTTTGCTCCAACATCTAATGGAGACGGCATACAGTCAGACAAAAAGTTCATAAAAATATCAACCCCTATGTCTTTTGCCGTAGAACCGCAAAGAACCGGAACAAAGGTTCGAGACAGGGTGCCCGCTCTCAACGCTTTGTTAATATCTTCATTTGAAATGCTCTCTCCTTCCAGATAGCGTTCAATAAGCGCATCATCCGCTTCTGCGATATTTTCAATAAATGATTCTCTTTCTTTTTCTGCCATACTCTTCATATCGTCCGGGATATCAGCTTCACTTGCTTTGCCATCTGCATAGATATAGGCTTTCATACGGATAAGATCGATAACGCCTCTAAAATTATTTTCTGACCCAACAGGGAGCTGCAGCTTAATGGGTTTTGGTTTAAACATCTGCGTTGCATCTTCAAAAACTTTAAAGAAATCAGATCGTTCCCTGTCAAGTTTATTAACAAAGATAGCGCATGGCTGTTTGAATTCTTCGGCAAATTCCCATGCCTGTTCTGTCTGCACCTTTATGCCGTCTACCGCATCTATAACAACTACCGCGCCATCTGCGGCCTGCATGCAGTTCTTTGTATCCGTGAAAAAATTCTGGTCACCTGGGGTGTCTATAAGGCTGATTAAATTGTTTTTCCATGTAAACTGATGAAACGCACTGCTAATGCTTGAACCTCTTTTTATCTCCTCTGGTTCAAAGTCCATCACCGTGTTGCCTTCTCCAATTTTACCCAGTCGATTTGTTACTCCTGATTTAAAAAGCATTGTTTCAGCCAAGGATGTTTTCCCCGCACCGCCATGAGAAAGAAGTACGATATTTCTTAAACTATTTATTTTATCAGTCATTTAAACTCCTTTTTGATTAATTAATAGTTCGTTGCTGAGTTAGCCCTTCTATCTGTTTATGTATAAAAAATCAACACCAAAATTAGATGGTTATTGTAGATTTTTGAGCCTTTTTAAAGCAATAAAGAATTCTCGATTTCCTTTTGCCCCTAAAATGGGGGATTCTATCAAATCAATGCACACTAACCCAAGTTTATCAAAAAATAATTTTAATTCCCTGATCACGGCATCATGCGCTGCGGCATCTTTCACAATACCGCCTTTGCCGACATTGCCTTTCCCTACCTCAAATTGTGGTTTTATTAACGCAAGTATGATGGTATTGTTTTTTAGAAATTTGAGTACTGAAGGAACAACGATCTTTAGTGAAATAAAGGAGACATCAATGGTTACAAGATCAACAGGGCAGGGAAGGGCTTCGGAAGGCATATTTCGGATATTGGTTCGTTCAAACACAACGACTCGTTGATCCTGCCGTAATTTCCATGCCAATTGGCCATAACCCACATCAACAGCAAAAACGCAACGCGCTCCTTTTTGTAACAGACAATCCGTAAAACCACCTGTGGACGAGCCTATGTCAAGACAGTCAAATCCTTTTATATCCATTTTAAGCTCAGTTAACGCTTTTTCCAGCTTCAATCCTCCGCGGCTTACATAGGGAATATCTTCGTCTTTTAATCTTATTTCTGAGTCGTACGGAATCATCTCTCCGGGTTTGTTTATCGGTGTATTGTTAACAAGCACACTTCCGGACATAATGAGGGATTTGCCTCGCTCTCGGCTAATTACAAGGCCTCTTTCTACCAACAGAATATCAAGTCTCTTTTTATTGGAGGGCACTATTTCAAATTCAATAGTTCTTTTGCGGTGTTTATAATCCCGTTTGAATCGATGCCATATTTTGATCTTAAAAATTTCTGAGAACCATGTTCGACAAATACATCCGGTATGCCTAAACGAATTAAGGAGAAACTATTTAAACCCTGATCATTTAAACACTCAATGACTGCGCTTCCAAATCCACCCTGTCTCACATTTTCTTCAACAGTTATGATTCTTGGTATTTTTCTGGCAAGAGATGCAATCATGTCCACATCCAGCGGCTTGACAAAGCGGCAATCAACCACGGTTGCAGATATGCCATCTTTGTGAAGCGCTGATTGCGCTTTGATCGATTCATCAACGGTACTTCCAATAGCAAGAATTAAAATATCATCGCCGTGTTGTAAAATATTACCTTTGCCAATGGATAGAGGCCTTATATCAGACTCAAGGGGTATGCCTACAGCAGATCCACGCGGGTATCTCAGTGAAATCGGACCATTATACTCAAGTGCAGTCACCAGCATCCTTCGTAACTCATTTTCATTCCCAGGTGCCATAACAACCATATTGGGAAGGCTTCTGAGATAACAAAAATCAAACAGGCCGTTATGTGTTGAACCATCTTCACCAACAATTCCGCCTCTATCAATAGCAAAAACAACGTGGAGATTTTCAATACATACATCATGGACTATTTGGTCATATGCGCGCTGCAGGAATGTTGAATAGATCGCTACAACAGGCTTAAAGCCCTCTGTAGCTAATCCTGCGGCAAAGGTGACACCATGCTGCTCTGCAATACCCACATCGTAAAAACGATCCGGAAAAAGCTCTGCAAACGTGGCCAGGCCTGTTCCTTCTGGCATTGCAGCGGTCACCGCCACTATCGTATTATCTGTTTTTGCAAGTTCCACCATGGTATTTCCGAAGATATTTGTGTAGGTGGAGACTTTTTCCCCTTTTCTTAGACTGTTACCTGTTTCAATTTCAAAAGATCCAACGCCATGAAAATAAACAGGATTTCTTTCTGCAGGGGGATATCCTTTGCCTTTCTTGGTTGTGACGTGTAAAAGTACAGGTTCATTTAATTCTCTAATATTATTTAAAATATCAATTAAATGATTCAGACTGTGCCCATTAATGGGCCCAAAATATTCGAAATTAAAGGCCTGAAATAACATCCCAGGTGTTACAAATGCTTTAAATGAATCTTCAGATCGTTTAGCAAACTGATAAATGTCATCGCCAAATTTTGGAAGGGATTTTAAAAAATCTTTAAATTCTTTTCTCAAATCCTGAAGATATTTGATGGAAAGTTTTCGGCTTAAAAATGAAGATAAGGATCCCACATTTTGCGAAATAGACAAGTCATTATCATTAAGTATAACAATAATATCCTCCTTTCGAAAGTCTCCAGCCTGATTCAGGCCTTCGAAAGCAAGACCAGCTGTCATTGATCCATCCCCAATAACCGCAATAGTTTTCGCGCGCTGTTTTTTTAGACGTTTTCCAGCTGCAATGCCAAGGCTGGCGGAAATGGATGTACTGCTATGACCTGTTGTAAATGCATCATATTCGCTTTCACTCATTTTCGGAAATCCGCTTAATCCATTATACGTTCTAAGCGTGTGAAACTGTTCTCTTCTGCCTGTGATCAGTTTATGAGCATAGGCCTGGTGCCCGACATCCCATATCACTTTATCTCTTGGGGTATCAAAAACATAATGGATAGCTATAGCCAGTTCAACAGCACCAAGACTTGATCCAAGGTGTCCTCCATTTTTCGAAACCACTTCCACAATCACTTTGCGGATTTCCCTGGCTAAAAAACGCAGCTCATCCCTATTCAACTGTTTTAAATCTTTAGGGGAATTTATCTTTTCCAATAAGCTCAAATCAATAGCCCATCCTGCTGTTTAAAAATTCATTTTTCTCTGTTAATTATATATTCGGCAATGTGGCGAAGCGGATCAGATCTTTTATCAAATAGATCCAGTGCCTGCAAGGCGTTAGCAATAAGTTTTTCCGATAGATTTCTGGATTGCTCAATACCCAGAAGGGAAGGGTAGGTATTCTTATTTCTGTTCTGGTCTGATCCTGTTTTTTTGCCCATAATCTTTGGATCACCTTTAATATCCAGAAGATCATCTGAAATCTGGAAGGCAAGACCAATATTTTTAGCATACACTCTAAGCCGATTGATTTGATTATCGTCAGCGCCGGTTAACAAGGCGCCTGAAATAACAGATGCTTCAATCAGGCAGCCGGTTTTAAGGCGGTGCAATGATTCCAACTCATCCAGACTCAGCTTTATACCTTCAGAGGATATATCTCTCATCTGCCCTTCAATCATCCCCTGATATCCCGCAGCAGTTGAAATGGAAAAGATGATTTTTAACAATTGGCGGCTACGTCTCTCATCTACTGAGGATAGGATTTGGAAGGCCATTGTCAGCAAGGCATCACCGGCAAGTATGGCAGTGGCTTCGTCAAATTCTCGATGACAGGTAGGTTTTCCTCTCCTTAAATCATCATTATCCATGGAAGGAAGATCATCATGTATC
>JAABPS010000160.1 GCA_011391835.1 Desulfobacteraceae bacterium | reverse complement strand
GGGCTATTGCATTTGTGGCAAATAGAAGAGCACTGAAATCTAAATCATGTGTGAATACTATATAACCGTTGCTTCGTGCCCACTCCATAATTTCCGAATCGGGAGCGGTCATTGCCCCGATTTCACTCCAATGTTTAACGACATATCCAGCGGTTTGCAAAAATGGAACCCAGGCAGGAGAAAGATTCATATCTAAAACGATCTTCATAATACCTGTAACGTTAAATCATATTCTTCTGCCCGCCAAGTTGCATAAGACAGAGCGGCTTTGATGTCTTCTTCTTCTAAATATGGATACAATTGGAGAACTTCTTTAAAAGAGGCTCCTGAAGCTAAAAGACCTGTAATCGTGCCTACTGTGACCCGCATTCCACGTATACAGGGTTTGCCACCCATCACTCTGGGATCAATCGTGATTCGATCTAATTCTGGAAATTTCATAATTTGTCTCTTTTATGTATATATTTTTTTTAGTTGCCCGCACATAAATTCTGTTAATAACCCGTGTGATTTATTAACATAAGTATGAGTTAAAGGCAAGATAGAGCGAAAAGATCCATGTTCTTTAGCCGAAGAGATCTATAGGAATGTGCCCGCACTCCGGACGTAGATCCCGCCATCGGAGGTGTTGCAGGAGCTGAGGGAGAAAAATCCTCAGCTGCCTGATCAGGAGCGGCAACTTCAGCAGTCATCGTACAGAGAAAATGAATTCTCCACCCACGCCACTCAATCTGGGTTTGCGGGTCAGATCAATTGCCTATGCCCTGTTCTTACTTTTTTGCGAATGCCACAACGTACAGGGCGAACACGACGATCAAGTAGGCCAACGTTCTCACCACGACCAGCATGATCTCCAGAGTATTCTTAAGCCCTACCAGGGTTGCAAGGTGTGACAAGCCGAATAACCCGAAGGCTATGCCAATGTACAGCGGAACAGTACTTTTCGACCGCTGATACCCGATCACGCCTAAGATCAGGATGGCGATGCAAAGAACCAAGTTGACTGCATATATCGGATCCCAAACAATATTCATTTTATGCCTCCTTTATGGTTTTTTGAAGATGTTCTGCCTGGCCAATGCCGCACTAACATGATTACAAGAATTCGTGTTCTCAAAGGAAATCGCACCTCATGAGAGGTTCCCTGGGAGCCGGTTTTTCAGCGATCCAGAGGAACGACTTGTATATGTCCGGCATGGGCGAGAACTTATGGGGTGAGGCTTTGACTGAGCTCCGCCGAAGCCAATTCCCCTGTACGTAAACCCTGTTAATGAACTGGATGATTTATTAACATACGTATGAGCCAAAGGCAAGGTCTGAAGGAGGTCGGAGTGTAGTGATCCAGGTTCTTTAGCCGAAAGTTGTTCATAGAAAAACGGCAACAAGCCGGTTTAATGAATAATAATCCTCTTTCCAGGATGAATTCGACTGTTTGGTTTTAAGTTGTTCCACTTGAGAAGAGAGTTGAACGGGACGTTGTGCTTGTTGGCAATGGTTATAAGCGTGTCTCCCTCTTTGACGATATATATGCTTTTATCCTCGCTTTTGTTATAGGCTTCCAGAAGTTTCTCATACCGTGATTGAAACCCTTTGCCGGCGCCTTTGGGAATCATAATGGAATGGGTTCCTATGGGTAATTCATGCCCCCGTATTTCCGGGTTTAAATCCTTGATGTCCTTGAAATAGGTATTTGCGGCCTGAGCAATGATCTGGATGGGCACTTTATGTTCACATTCAATATCAATGCGGTCAAACTGAAGGGGAGGGTACAGGTCTTCATTTTTTAAGTTAAATCCGTATTTTTTGGGATCGGATAAAATCATTTTAGCAGCAAGGATTCTGAATATGTAGCGCTGGGTTTCCAGCGGAATGTACAGATGATAGTAATTTCTTGTTTTCTGGGTTTCTATTTCCTTTTCAAGCCTGTTATCTCCCGCGTTATATGCGGCTGCGGCCAGTGTCCACGATCCCATTATTTCATGGAGTACTTTAAAATAGCGCAGAGCAGCGTCAGTAGATTTGAAGATATTTCTCCGGTCGTCAAAATTTGAATTTATTGTCAGGCCATATTTTTTCCCTGTGGATTGGATGAACTGCCAGTGGCCCATGGCTCCTTTGTCTGATTCTGCATGAGGCCTTAACGCGCTTTCGATAATGGGAATGTATTTCAGATCGTCGGGCATATTGTTCTGTTTCAGCATTTTTTCAATATAGGGCATATAGCGGCTGGAACGCTTGATCCACAAAATCACCTGGGGGCGGTCCCATATGATCAGCAGCAATTCTTTTTCCAGCCGTTCGCGGACTTCCTGATTGTTTAACGGAACTTCTTCTCCGCAGAAATTCAGGTTTGTATTCATTCGGGTATAAAATTCCAGGGGAAGAATTTCAGATGTTTTGAAAAATTCTAATGGCTCCGATTCGGCCGGCAGAGCAAGAACCGTCAGGGCGAAAAATATGAATAACAGCACTCTCATGTTTATCCTCTTTAATAATGGTGAAGAAATTATACTACTTTTCTTTTCTGGATTTTTTTATTACGTCCATCGCTTTTTGAGCGATGTTTTCCGCAGTAAAGCCGAACTTTTTCATTACAGTCCCACCCGGTGCAGAGGCGCCAAACCCGGATATGCCGATGATATGCTCACTGTTTCCTGTATAGCGTTCCCATCCAAGAGGAGTGCCGGCTTCCACGGACAGACGGTTTTTTGCTGTCTGGGGAAGTATATTCTTCTTATATCCGATGGATGTCTTTTCAAAAAGTTCCCAGCTCGGCATGCTGATAACTCTGGCGGATATGCCTTTTGAGAAAAGGATCTTTTTTGCTTCAACAGCAATACTTACTTCTGATCCGGTGGCGATGAAGATAATGTCCGGTGTTCCTTTTGAATCCGATACGATATAGGCGCCGTTTGAAAGCATTTTTACGGAGTCCCCTTCAGATCTGTCCAGAATGGGGAGTTTTTGTCTGCTCAGAATCAGGGCCACAGGCCCGTCTGTTGTTTTCATTGCCTGGCGCCATGCTTCAGCAGTTTCAGCAGCGTCCGCTGGACGGATCACTGTCAGGCCTGGAATGGCGCGAAGCGCGGCAAGGTGTTCGATGGGCTGGTGTGTTGGGCCATCCTCACCTACTGCAATACTGTCGTGGGTAAAAATATATATCACCGGAAGTTTCATCAGACAGGCCGCTCGAATGGACGGCCGCATATAATCGGAAAAGACCAGAAACGTACCGCCGTAGGGCCTCAGGCCATGGTGAAGAAGCATGCCGGACAGGATGCCTCCCATGGCGTGCTCTCGTATGCCGAAACGGATATTTCGGCCATCATAGGCATTTTTCTGAAATTCATGAGACCCTTTAATAAAGGTTTTATTGGAAGGCTCAAGATCAGCAGACCCGCCAATCAGCGACGGCACTTTTTCAGCAATCGCATTCAGGATTTTACCCGAAGCCACACGGGTTTCTACCGGATTATCGGAAGGCAAATATTCCGGTATTCCCGCATCCCATCCTTCAGGTAAAAATCCGCTCATGGCATTGACCCATTTATCAGCAAGGTCAGGATATTTTTTAGTGTACGCGTGATATATGTCCTGCCATGCGGATTCCGCCTGATTTCCTGTTTCAATACATTTTCTGAATTTCGATAGAGCCTGTTCAGGAACCAGGAAAGAAGCATCTTCCGGCCATCCAAGGTTTTTCTTGGTAAGCCGAATTTCTTCTTCACCCAGAGGGGAGCCGTGGGCATCGGATGTGTCCTGCTTGTTTGGACTGCCGCAGGCGATATGGGTTGAAATGATAATCAGAGATGGTTTATCTGTTTCGGCTTTTGCAGAAGCCAGTGCGCTGAGTATGGCCTGGCAATCGTTTCCGTCCTTAACCTTAAGGACGTGCCAGTTATAGGATGTAAACCGCTTTGCCACATCTTCGGTAAAAGAGATTGCGGTACTTCCGTCAATGGTGATTTTGTTGTCGTCATACAGGCAAATGAGTTTAGACAGCCCCAGATGCCCGGCAAGTGAAGCGGATTCAGATGAGACGCCTTCCATCATATCCCCATCGCCGCAAATCATATATGTGTAATGATCGACGATTTCATGGCCCGGCCGATTAAAGGTTGCCGCCAG
The DNA here is from genome assembly GCA_011391835.1 of Desulfobacteraceae bacterium. GTDB lineage: Bacteria > Desulfobacterota > Desulfobacteria > Desulfobacterales > JAABPS01 > JAABPS01. Next base: position 2,424 of record JAABPS010000160.1, on the reverse strand, counting down.
ATGTCTTTCTGCCATAGCCATGCCGACCGCATTGGCAAATCCCTGACCCAGGGGGCCGGTGGTGGTTTCCACGCCGGGGGTATGTCCGAATTCGGGATGGCCAGGTGTTTTGCTTCCCCACTGGCGAAAATTTTTCAATTCATCAAGACTTAATTCGTATCCCGTGAGAAACAGCAGGCTGTAAAGCAGCATGGAGGCGTGGCCTGCGGAAAGCACAAAGCGGTCGCGATCCAGCCATGCCGGATTTTTTGGATTGTGTTTTAGTACCCGGGTCCACAGGACATAGGCAGCAGGTGCCAGGCCCATGGGGGCGCCCGGGTGGCCGGAGTTTGCTTTTTGAACGGCATCCATGGCAAGTGTCCGGATGGTGTTTACACAGAGATCGTCAATGGAGGCCTGATTTTCGGAAGCGCCGTCATTCATCTGATTTTTCTCCTCTTCAGGGAATTTCTGAATATACAGAAATGCCGGTTGATGTAAAGTGATTATTTATGAACGGAATGTGAGTCCATCGGGTTCATAGCTTAAAGCCCTCTCATATATTCAGGTCTGAGCCCTATCTTTCCGTTAAGGGCATCATCAATCATCCGGATGGCTGCCGCCTTTTCCTTAGGCAGTTTTGCCCTTATGGGAAGATAATTTGAAGCGTGATTGGCATGAAACAGACCGCGTGAAAGATGTGTATGTTCAATCATGATTTTCAGCTCATTCAGCATTTCTTCAGGCGTCAGCAATGGGAATGTGCCTGATTCGAAATCATGATACAGCGGTGTTCCGGGGATGAGCATAAGGCTCAGCGCCCCAACATACTCCGGGTCGATTGCTGAGAGCACGCGTCCTGTTTCCTGAGCATGTATGGTTGAACGCTCCCTTCCCGCAATCCCCAGAAGAACGGTTACAGAAAGTTTTATGCCTGCGGCTCTGGCTTTTTTGCCCATTTCGATCATTTTTGAAGATGTGGCGCCTTTTCGTATGTTTTCAAGGGTCAGGTCATCGCCTGTTTCAAGGCCCATGTACGCGATGCCCAGTCCGTGGGCGTTAAGCTCTTTGAGTTCATCCGCAGTTTTCATGCTCAGGCTTTTTGAATTTGCATAAATACCCACCCGTGTTACCCGCGGGAGCTGGGTCTCAATTTCATTGAGAATATGAAGGAGCTTTTGCTGAGGGATGATTAACGCATCTCTGTCACACAGAAAGACTCTTCTCTGGTTTTTGCAATACGTTTGGGCGAACTCGATATCTTCCAGGATGACAGCATCCGGCTTGATTTTAAAACGTTTCAGTCTGCTTGCGTCGCAGAAGGTACACTTCCTGTGGGAACATCCCACGGTTACCTGAAGCAAAATGCTGTTTGCTTCACTGGGCGGTCTGATGATGTTGCCTTCGTAATGCATGGATATCTTGCCGTATTTGGTCCTAATTTTATTTCTGGCTTGAAAAACCAGAAATTGTTTAACCAATCTGTCATCTAAACGCAAGAAATTTTCATGGTAAATCTGTTTATCAACAAAGAATGAGGTTAGGGATTTTTCAGCAATGGATGAGTCGAATTGATTCAGTTTGATGCCATCAGGGGAACCAGTTTTTCCGGGGTAGCGCCATGCAAGCAGTTGGCAGAACGTTCATTGATTTGAGAAAATGAAAAAATCAGGTTGATTAATTTTGAGTTTTTGTATTAATATACGAACTTAAACAGGAATAATTCATCGTTGATCATTCAATACAGGAGGTATGCCCATGCTGACATTTTTCCCGTTCCCAACACTTCGGGATGTAGCGGACATACTGCTTCTTACCATTGTGGCGTATCAGCTTTATGTGTGGTTCCGTGAAACCAAAGCCCTGCGGGTTATCATCGGGCTGGTGGTTCTTGGAGGTATCTATTCCCTGGCGAAATTGTGGGGTCTTTTTCTGACCACATGGGTATTTCAGGTTCTGTGGCAGGTCCTTGTTATTCTTCTGCTGATACTGTTTCAGTCTGAAATCCGGCAGGTACTGGAAAAGGTAAGCCCCCTTCGATATTTCAGGCCTCGAAAAAGTTTTTCCGGCAAAACCTTTATCAATGACCTGGTCACCGCTTCATTTGAGCTGGCGCAGGAGGGTACAGGGGCGCTTATTGTTATTTCACGGGAAGATAATCTCTCCGAATTTGTCCATTCTGGTCAGAAAATAATGGCAATTCCCGAACCCGCCCTGATTAAAAGCATATTTAACCGTTATTCGCCAACGCATGATGGCGCGGTGATCCTATCTCAGGATTTATTGACCGAAATGGGGTGTATTCTGCCTCTATCAGAAAAAGAATTCCTGCCGGAACATTTTGGCACACGCCATCGCGCGGCACTGGGGATTACCGAACTGACAGATGCGGTGTGCATTGTCGTATCCGAAGAAAGAGCGGAAGTTTCCACGGTCGTGCATGGC
>JAABPS010000159.1 GCA_011391835.1 Desulfobacteraceae bacterium | reverse complement strand
TTCAACAAACTGCACATTGGTTCTATTCGGAAATATCGAATGATTCTCAATGAGCGGCCCAAGGGCTCTGGCCTCTTTTTCTGAAACCTCTTTTTTCAATATCACACAATGAGGATTGCCCATGGATACAGCCGAAAATTCAATCTGCCGGCCTTCAATATTCACACATTGCCTCAACACATCCCCTGTATAACCATTTACAGGGATTTTGCTTGCGTCAAAAACAGCTTTACCCATGTTTACCTTCACTGCTTTTCCATTATTCAAAACCTGACACGTGACTTCTCCGCCTAATGTCAACACAGTAAACGGTTTATCTGTGACCAGCTTCCGGTCATACAGATACCGTGAGAATATGCGCAGCCCATTTCCGCTTTTCTCCGCTTCTGATCCATCCGGATTGATAATCTTTACCTGAAATGTATCCTTTCTATTGGAAGGGGCAAAAATCAGAATTCCATCTGAACCGATTCCCAGATTTCTGTGACAGATACGCTGCACCTGTTTAACTGTGAATTGCTTCCCCATCAACGCTTTATCAATAACCAGATAGTCATTCCCCAGTGCCTGATATTTTATAAAATGCATTGTTTCTCCCCTTTTAGAATAGCGGTTGCTTCTCTAAGCTCTTATTAACGATACTGATATCGTTATTAAATCATATATCATAAATGTAACCAGAAACGGCAAATGTGTAAATTCCTTAGTCTCTTTCTCTGAAAAGCCGATATTTACGTACCACGATTTCAACTCGTTATCGTTAGCGATAATGCCAATGCTGATCCTTTTGGCGCCCAAAGAGCTTGCCTCTGAAAAAACATGCTGAACCAGAGCAGTCCCGAATCCTTTTCGTCTTTTTTCCGGCAGAATACCCAGACGTTCAAGATAGCAGGTGTCCGGCGCTGCCCTCTCAAGTGCCACGCATCCGGCGGGTAAGTTTTCATTTTGAAGCAAAAAGTATTGAATATTTTTCTCAAAATCTGATCTCATCCGGTCAGCCGTGTAAAAAGAAGGATGGGTTGGACAGTTTTTTCTGGTAAGCCCAAACCGCTTAGCCACATCCCGAAACGATTGTCTGATCAGATCAATCAGCACGGGTATATCATCAATTGTCGCACGCCTGATTTCCATAGAGAAATCGTATTCCTAAAATATTAAAGAATTATCATTTGCCTTATCATAATGAAACATAAGGGTAAATAGATGCTCTATAAAATATAGAGCATATTTTTTCAGAAAAAGTCACAGGCTATTGAAATATTAATTATTCTATGACAAATGTATGATTACATATGCTTAGAAAATTAACCGCTCCATCCATCTTTATATTCCTAATGAAATTAGGATGTTAAAATGAGAAAATCGAAAGATAAATCTGAGAATTCATGGAAGCCGGAAATCGAAGAACTCAGGCTTCGTGAAAAGCTGGCTGCTGAAATGGGCGGGCCGGAAAATGTTGAGCGGCAACACGCCGCAGGCAGGCTGACCGTCCGTGAAAGGATAGACAAGCTCATAGACAAAAACAGTTTTCACGAAGTGGGGGCCATCACCGGCGTTCCGAACTATGACGGAGATCGTCTGGTAAAGCTCCAGCCGTCTAATTGCGTCATTGGTTCGGGCACCATTGATCAGCGAAAGGTTATTCTGGGATGTGATGATTTTACCATTCGAGGCGGCGCGGCAGATGCAGCCATTGGCCGCAAGGCGGCCTATGCGGAACGCATGGCTCTGGATATGCGCCTGCCCATGATCCGCCTCATTGAAGGAACCGGCGGTGGCGGAAGCGTTAAATTCCTTGAAACCATGTCCTACACCTATGTGCCGGCCAATCCTGCGCTTGACATTATGGTGGAACTTTTATCTACAGTTCCTGTGGCGTGCGCGGCGCTTGGGCCGGTTGCAGGATTGGGCGCCGCCCGCACGGTATTCAGCCATTTTTCAGTGATGCCGAAAAAAATAGGTCAACTATTTGTTGCAGGCCCGCCGGTGGTTGAACCTGCTACAGGGAAAAAGGTTACCAAGGAAGAGCTCGGCGGTTACGAAATCCACACCCGGGGATCGGGCGTTATTGACAATGAAGTAGAATCTGAAGAAGAGGCATTTGAGCATATCAAAAAATTTCTATCCTACCTGCCCAACTCTGTTTATGAAATGCCTCCTGTCATTGAAACACATGATCCGCCGGATCGAAGAGAAGAAGAACTTCTTTCTATCATACCCAAAAACAAAAGACGCTCCTATTCTGTAAGACGTATACTGGAACTGGTGTTAGACAAAGAGAGTTTCTTTGAAATCGGTCAAAAACAGGGGCGATCTGTGCTCACCGGTCTGGCGCGGCTGTCCGGTAAACCGGTGGGCATTATGGCCAATGACACTGCATTTCTTGCCGGCGCTATTGATGCAGGCGCTTCTATGAAGATGGTCCGGTTTGTGGACATGTGCGATACATTTCATATCCCGGTGGTTAATTTTGTGGACAATCCCGGGTTTTTCATTGGTGTAGACAGTGAAAAACAGGGCACTATCCGCCATGGCGCCCGGATGATGTTTGCCATTTACCAGGCTACAGTACCCTGGTGTTCGATTATATTGCGGCGTGTTTTTGGGGTTGCAGGCGCCAGCCACGGCAATCATTCAAAACTCAACCTCCGGTACGCCTGGCCTTCTGGTGAATGGGGATCGCTCCCTATTGAGGGAGGGGTTCAGGCCGCATACAAAAGACAGATTGAAGCGTCCGACGACCCGGATGCCCTCCGGGCAGAAATTGAAAAAAGACTTTCCAAAGTCACTTCACCTTTCCGTTCGGCTGAAGTCTTTGGGATTGAAGAGATCATCGATCCGCGGAATACCCGGCCGCTTCTGGTTGAATGGATCACAAACGCTTACCGGCTGCTGCCCAGCGACCTGGGGCCGAAAAAACGGGGCATGCGGCCGTAACAAATTAAATGTTAATTTGGGCTGCAATAATTAAATGGACTAAAAAGGAAGAAGAACACATGGATACAAAAAGCACAAAAAAACGCATAGTAAGCACAGTCATTTTCTTTTTATTTTTGTTGTCATCCACCGCATCCGCCGATTCAACAGATACGGTTCGGGTCGCTATCCCGGCTTACCCGTCATCAGCAAACATTCTGGAACCTTCTGGCGGGGGGTCCATACTTTTTGGCCCGCTGCTTCACCAATCCGTACTGAGGCTTCACCTAAAAACAGGTCAATATGTCAATAGTCTTGCGGAGTCTGTTACCATCATGCCCAACAAAAAAGACATCAGGATCAAACTTCGTAAAGGGCCTAAATTCACCACCGGTGATCCTGTAACAGCTCATGATGCTAAATTCACCCACGACCAGATATTAGATCCCAGTAACGCCAACATCTTTGCTTCCTTTGCACAGGAAATAGAGGATTATGAAGTGATAGATGATTACACATATATTGTTCATTTTTACGAACCCTATGGCCCCTGGCGTCAGTTACTGCTGCATGGTGTTTGTTCGAAAAATTATTTTGAGAAAGTAGGAAAAGAAAAATTTGGGGAAGCTCCTGTGGGCAGCGGACCGTTTCGATTGGCCAAAACCCAGAAAGGCGAAAAATATGTCTTAGAAGCCATTGAAAATCATTCTGACAGCAAGATTGGTTATAAGACTCTGGAGCTGGTCGCGGTTCCGGATGAAATGACGAGACTGGCCATGCTGGAAACAGGCGAACTCGATCTTGTTTACAATATTCTTCCCCACCAGTTACAGAGAATACAAAAAAATCCACGTATTAAAATAAAGAAAACCGATCAGTATCCAAGCCTCATTGGTGTTACCGGGAATATAGTTCAGTTTCCTATTATGGAAGATAAAAAGCTGAGAATGGCTATGCAGATGGGCGTAAACCGGGATGAAATCGTTCAACAGGTCTTAATGGGTGAAGGATATCCGCTCTACCAGGATGCGAGCAAAATCGAAATGGGCTATGATCCCAGCTTTAAGATTGAATTCAATCCGGTAAAAGCCCGTGAGCTTGTGAAAGCATCCAGCTATGAGCCGGGCACACCCCTGATCATGTCTTATGACCAGATAGTCCCCATGGCAGAGGTGGTGGCGCAAATATTTCAGCGATACATGAAAGACATCGGCATTACCATTGAACTCCAGAGACTTGAGCCTGTGGTCAGGGCGACTTATTCCAGAACCAGGGATAAAAGACTCGGCCATCTGAGCCTGTATTCCTTTGCCCCGGGAGTTGATCCCTATTACAGGTTAATGCTGACCATTGTCAGTGACGGCCCTTATTCGCCGTTTCCAAACAGGCAAAACCAGGATCAATTGGATGCCCTGTGTAACGCTCAGGCGCGTGAACCAGATGAAGAAAAACGTCTGGCTATCTTGAAAAAGATTCAAAGTCTTATCAGCCAGGATCCCGCATCTGTCAAACTGTTCGGCATCTACATGATATACGCAATGCGAGACCATATCGACTACACATGGGTACCCAGAGCAGCCGGGCCAGCCGGTCTTTATGATATAAAGATTGTCAAACCCGGTAAAACAGCCAGTTGATGCTGAATCCGGAAAAAGAATTATATCTTTATACCCTCAAACAGGTGAATGGTAATTGAAGATGAATATTCGCAGAACAGGCCCTGATAAAGTAAAAACAAACGGCATTGAGCTTGTGTACGATACATTTGGCAATGCGTCCGATCCACCGTTGCTGATGGTCAATGGCTTTTCGAGACAAATGATCGAAATTGATGAAAATTTCTGCGCCCAAATAGCTGGCCGCGGATTTTGTGTCATCCGTTTTGACAATCGGGACGTGGGCGCTTCTACCCATTGTCATCACCTGGGCATTCCCAATATTCCAGACATCATGAAAAACCGGGGAAAAGATGTCCATCTGCCATACAGGCTTCATGATATGGCGGATGACACAGCAGGACTCTTAGAAGCGCTGCATATCGAATCTGCCCATGTGGTCGGCATCTCCATGGGAGGCATGATCAGTCAGCTTCTGGCCATCCATCATACGGCAAGAGTAAAAACGCTGACTTCAATTATGTCCACCACCGGCGAGCCAAATCTTCCGCCTCCCACACCGGAGGCGATGGCTGTGTTGTTTGATCCGCCTCCGGCAGATAGAAAAGGATTCATTGAATATTGTATTCGCACCAATAAGGTTCTGACAGGCTCTATTTTCCCCATTGATGAACACAGAGCCCGGGAACTTGCCAACCAGGTGTACAACAGGGGATTAAATCCTGCAGGTACTGCACGGCAATACGCTGCCATTATCGGATCAGGGGGCAGAAAGGAGCTGCTCAAATCCGTATCTGTTCCCGCTCAGATAATCCATGGCGACAAAGACCCGCTTGTTCCAGTAGAATGCGGACTGGATACAGCGGACGCGATTTCTGGATCGACATTGCATGTCATCAAAGGAATGGGTCATTTTTTAGCCCCTGGTGTGTGGATGCGGGTGATGGATATGATTGCCGGCCATGCACATAATTAAACGAAACGTCTATGGAGGTATATCACGATGAATAATTATATAACGCGAAGGGATTCCCTGAAAAAACTCCTCAAACTATCCGCGGGCATTGCTGTTTCCGGCATTCTTCCCTCACCCTTTAAAAGCGGCCAGCTTGCCATGGGCGCTCAAAAACAGAACGCATTTTTGATAGAAGGAATTGGGCAGACGCCCAATTTTTCCATTCATGCGCTGACACGCAAAGTCTTTGACGCAGCAGGCGGCATCCAAAAATTTATTTCAACGGGTGATGTAGTTGTCATCAAACCCAATATCTCCTGGGCAAGAGCGCCCCATCTCGCAGCCACTACCCATCCAGAAGTAATCCAGGCGGTTATTGAACTCTGCCAGGAAGCAGGCGCAAAAAAAGTAAGAATCGCTGACAATACCATCAATGACGCCCAGCGATGCTTTGCGGTTACCGGTGTCGGCGCTGTGGCAAAAAAGACCGGCGCGGATCTGATTGTGCCGCGGGAATCGCTTATGAAAGAGATGAACCTGCACGGGCATCGCCTCGATGTGTGGCCGGTATTTACACCGATTGTTGAAGCGGACAAACTGATCAATCTGCCGATAGCCAAAGATCACGGATTAAGCGTGTTAACCCTTGGGATTAAAAACTGGATCGGCGCAGTGGGCGGAAGACGAAGTGCGCTTCATCAGGACATTCATCAGACCATTGTGGATCTGGCGCAATTTTTTAAACCCACACTAACGCTTATTGACGCTACCCGGATTATGATACATAACGGGCCCTCCGGCGGGAATGGAAGTGACGTGAGAGTAAAAAATCGTCTGATCCTGAGCAATGATCCTGTGGCTGCGGATGCAAAAGCATCCACCCTGTTTGATCTGGATCCCAATACATTGGGATTCATCCACCTGGGCAATAAATGGGGCCTGGGAACAATGGATCTCACTCAGCTCAAGCAGGTAAAGGTCACCGTATGAAACGAATACACCTGATCTACTTACGAAGAACAATTCAGGCGTTATTTTTGATCCTGTTTTTGCTTCTTCTGATACAAACCCGCCTGCCCCAGGATGTGTACATTGAC
>JAABPS010000158.1 GCA_011391835.1 Desulfobacteraceae bacterium | reverse complement strand
ATCTTTTTCTAGAATCATTGTTGGAAAATGGCGATGAACCATTGCCATTACAAGATTTTCCTCAGAATCACCTTCAACAAAAAACCATATTTTTTTCATTACTATTTGACTATATAGAGAGTTGAATTACTTATATGCTTAGTATAAAAGTCCCAATGTTTTTGTTTAAACAAATCAAGTTGGATATCCAAATCAACGTCTACCGCTGAAGGTGAAATAAAATTTAGCCTGGTACCCTTTCGCTTAACAACAAGCCAATGACGCGGATGAATAAATTCACAGATTAGAGGTGAGTGGCTGGACATCATCATCTGGCAATCATCGGAATAATCATGCAGATATTGTATGATAAATTTTATCGTCTTAAAATCGAGACCATTTTCAATTTCATCAATAAGTATCAATGATGGCGGAAGATTAAATTCATCTATTTGAAATGGTATTTTAGGAAGCATTAACAGCAGAAGAAGACGGTAAATTCCATCCGACCATTCAATCTGTCCTATCCCCCTATCAATCTTTTCTTCATTAAGCATTAATAAATCTATAAGTTGCCCTGTAGGCTGTAATGGTAGTTTCGAAAATAAAACATTATTAATAAAGGGGTAACAGTTTTTGAAATCATCTATAATTTCGTTAAATATTGAAGGATATTTCTTTTGCCAATTCAATAAGACATAAGAGATGTTGGTGCCGCTATCATTGGGTTTTATAGAATTTGGATTTATATCTATTTCGCGTGATTTATTAGCCGAAATTATAGTTATTCGTTGAAAATATTCGCGAAGCAATTTAATCGTAAAGTAGTCTGCTTCATTAATCGATCGTAATGCTAGTAGATTTTCAGGAATAAAAAATTGTTCTACAGCTTTTCCTTTTAATTCATTGTAAAGATATTTATCTTTTTTAGAAAAAATAATTTTATTATTAAGCTTTACGATTTCTGAGAATATATTTTTCCCGTTATTTGGCTGAATATTTATTTCATAAGTAATATCATCAACCACCAAATCATCGATGTACACATTAAAGATAAAAACAGCATTTAAAGAAGTCGAAATAACTTTCGGTGCATCAGTATATAAGGTCGAAAAGAAAAATAGCAGCCTAAGAAGTCTGCTTTTACCCTGTGCATTATCTCCAATTAATAAATTAAAATCTGATATATCGAATTTGTTTACTTCAATATCAACTTGGTCACCGCGTTTTTCGACACATTCAAATGATTTTAGCTTTAATATTTTATTATTCTGTTCCATCATTTTTATTCCTTAAATTTTAGATAATATAAACACATGATCAAGTTTTAAAGAGCGAGATAGGGGGCTTCATTATTGACAGATTAAGTTTTATCTCGATCTTTTCAGCCCGTTTCTTTAAACCTTCTGCCCTTTCTTAATATTTCTGGCCTAACTCCTGAGTCGCTGAACCCGACATGCATTGCTCATTTCTATCATTATTCTATACTTCTGTAAATTGGAAATGCCAAACCGTGCACCCTGTACTGGTACAGTGGAACCTGCCTGTGCTGGAATGACAATGCGGTATAGCTTTTTCTATTTCTGTATTCCGGCTTCCGGGATTGTGACGCACTCCTCATTTGTCATTGCGAATGCACGACAAGTGCATGTGGCAATCTTTATATTATCAAAAGCTTATGAGATTGTTTTGTCCGCCGCAGACGGACTCGCAAAGACATTGCGGCACGGTCTATTCACCGGAATGACAAATTGTTTTTAACCTTTTGCAGCATTTTAGATAGATAATTTTTGATGGCTATGCGGCTGCAATCTTATCAACTTTTACTTTATCGAAAGATTGTACGGTAAGTTCATGAATATCAACTTTTTGGGATGCAGACAGAATTTCAATGCCAATAACATTTCCTTTATCATCATAGTCCATAATGATATCCGGGGTTACTTCATCGGTATTATGTATGCGATCTTCTTTAAAACGTATATAGATAGCATCAGCGGCCTGGCTATAATGCATTCTCATTTTATTTTACCTTTCATCAGGCATATGATCAGACCATCGCCAGTTCATTGAAACTAATTATCCTAATTAAAAAAAACAAGTCAATAGCTTATTATGACATCGTTATTTATCATCCGCTTTTGTTTTAGGGTTTCCACTTTCTGGATTCCCCGGTCAAGCCGGGGAATGACAGTTGTGGGGTTGGATTCCCCGGTCAAGATTGTCCTCCGACTCGTTCGGTGGCCGGGGAATGACAAGAGGGAAATCTGAAACTGCCTGCTGGACTGTGAAACTCCTGGTGCGCCGACCCCAGCATATTTTGTGCACTTCTAACATTATTCTATATTTCTGTAAATATTTCTTCGAGAATTGTTTTATAATCTATATAGTTATGTTCATCGGAAATATAAATATCAAATGGTTTTGTAAAAACATAGGAAAGAATTATTACAGGCAGGATGCTTCCAATAAAAAAAGGACTCAGTATATTTTCCAAGTCCTTTTTTCATCATCACATAAATTTGGTAGCGGGGGATGGATTTGAACCACCGACCTTCGGGTTATGAGCCCGACGAGCTACCAGGCTGCTCCACCCCGCATCAATTGTGGATTGAAGGAAGCCTTTCTACCTGAACATATACAATAAGTCAAGCGCTTTCTTTTGGCAATAAAGACGTCTCCACCTGAAGTTTCAACCGATTGAAGTCTTCCGCTTCTGCCCTGTCATATTCATTTTTAAACAGCACGTGTTTGATCCGGCTGGTATGACCGGAGAGGATTTCTAAACGGGACTGCGGCACGGAAAGACGCTTTGCCAGATATTTCAAGCACATCGTGTTCGCCGCTCCATCCACAGGCGGCGCTGTGAGCCTGATTTTTAATGCATCCCCATGCATTCCAACAATTTCATTTTTCGATGCCCTGGGCTGAATATACACCTTAAATGAAACACCTTTTGGATTTTTCAAACAGTTGAACATAACATCAAACCGCACGGATTACCGGATAAGACAATGACAACTATCAGGCACTTCTACTTTCAATCGCCCTTCTTTTTTATATGGTTGATGATATCTGTGGATGAAACATCTTCAGTAACAGGGATCAGAACAACACGGCCTTGATGCTTTTCAACGATTTTTCGCCCGATCACTTCCTTGGATGCGTAATTGCTCCCCTTTGAAAGAACATCCGGGCGGATGGTTTCAATGAGCCTGCCCAGCTTTTTTGTTGAAAACACCACCACATAATCAACAGCGTCCAGCGCGCACAGAATCTTCACCCGGTCTTTTTCGCTGATAACCGGCCTTCCCTTTCCTTTGAGCTTTTTAACGGACTCGTCATCATCAATGGCAACAATGAGAACATCCCCATGCTGTTTTGAAGCAGCAAAAAACATAATGTGCCCGGCATGCAGAAGATCAAAACATCCATTGGTCAAAACGATTTTCTTGCCGCTTTTCTTCAACTCACGGATCAGCGCAGGAAGCTCCGCCATGCTCTTATGCTTTGACAAAAAGCCGGCCGGATAGGGAGATGCAGCAGCGATTAATTCTTCTTTTGAAACCGTGGCAGTGCCCACCTTGCCGACCACAATTCCTGCGGCAGTATTTGCCAGCGCTGCGCTTTCCTTCAAGGAGAAGCCCGAAGCCAGCGCAAGTCCCAGCACAGCCAGAACCGTATCCCCTGCACCGGAAACATCGTAAACCTGCCGTGCCTGAGCGCTGATTTTAAATGGTTTTTCATTGCTGCTGAAAAGAACCATCCCATCCTTACCGCAGGTAATTAAGAGATTTTTTATATGGGTTGTTTTTATTATTTTGGCACCTGCATCAACAAGCGTCTTTTCATCTTTGATTTCAATGCCGGATGCAAGGGATGCCTCCTTGCGGTTTGGCGTGAGTAAAAAGATGCCTGAATACTTGGAAAAGTCTAACCCTTTGGGGTCTGCAATGGTCATCTTTCTGTGCTTGTTGGCTACGCGAACAACCCTGCGAACCAGCTCTCTGGAGACCAGCCCTTTTCCATAATCTGAAACCAAAACCACATCTATAAAGGGTATGGTCTTTTCTATATACGCACTTAGCTTTTCGAGAAATCTGCCTGATAGTTCGCTTCGCGTCTCCCTGTCGATCCTTAACACATGCTGATTGGCGGCAATGACCCTGGTCTTTCGTGTAGTTGGCCTTTCCGGATCCTTGATAATACCTCTGGTATCCACACCTATCTTTTTGAACCGTTCCAGCATCAGATTTCCGTTGAGCCCCGTACCGGCAACACCCACTGTAAAAACTTTCGCGCCAAGGCTCACCAGATTATGCGCCACATTTCCGGAACCGCCCAGGGTAAAATCCTCTCTCTGCACAGACACAACCTGAACCGGCGCCTCAGGGGATATCCTGTCCACATCTCCCCAGAGATACTCATCCAGCATTAAATCGCCAATCACGAGCACCCTGCACTGATCAAATTTCGAAATATCCATATCCACGATTTAGCATCCCGTCTTATATAGTCCCTTAAATGATACTCAGGTTCAACGTTTCCTGAGTTTTTCAGCAATGAATTCCCGGATAAATTCGGGCGTTCGAACAACCTTGCCCGTTCTATCCAAAAATGCATGCCGGGTGAACCCAGTGGCAAAGATTTCAGCTTCAGTATCTTTGAAAATACGATAATCAAATTTTAATCCTGCCTTTATGCTTTCATCATACGATGTTTCAATGGTCATGATATCATCATACCTGGCAAATGACTTGAATTTACAGTGCGTCTCTGAAACCGGCAGAAAATACCCTTTCTTTTCAATCTCTGTATAAGGAAGGCCAAGGAATCGGAATAGCTCCGTTCTGCCGATCTCAAACCACCTGAGATAGTTTGCATAATAGACCACACCCATGCTGTCCGTATCACCATAAATGACTCTGAATTGGGTTCTGTGTGTGAGCATATCAATTCTTAATTTTTATAATGCCGCATTATCTCTCAGCATCTTCTGAATAACGCTTTTCAGTTCGCTATAGTCTTTCGTCACAGGAAATTCGGGAAACTCTTTTTTCACATTGTCCGGCGGCCTGAAGAGAATGCCCTGATCCGCTTCCTTTAGCATGGCTGTATCATTGTAGGAGTCTCCCATGGCAATAACACGGTAATTCAGATTTTTTAATGAAATGACCACCTGCCGCTTGCTGTCTTTCTGCCGTAACGTGTACCCGTCAATACCGCCGTCCGCTCCAATAGTTAATGAATGGCAGAGCAGGGTCGGCCATCCCAGTTTTTTCATCAACGGCCCCGCAAACTCAACATACGTATCTGAAACAATGATGACCTGAAGCGTTGAGCGCAGCCAGTCTAAAAATTCCAAAGCCCCGCCCAGAGGTTCCATTCCGGCAATGACATCCGTAATGTCTTTGAGCTTCAACCCATTCTCACGCAATATAGATAGACGCTTTTTCATTAATACATCATAATCGGATATATCCCGGGTCGTCAGCCGGAGCTCTTTAATTCCTGTTTTCTCGGCAACATTGATCCATATCTCCGGCACGAATACGCCTTCAAGATCCGAACAAATAATATACATACCTCTCCATTCTGATATACTGTTTATACATCCACGATCCGATGAATGGATCATCTGTTACCTGCTTGCACAAAAGCACCGGTCAGTGATCCGTCTCGCTCTCACCTTCGATCCGGATCAATGTGGGCGTATCCTTAATCACATCAAGCTTAATGATCTTCGCCAGCGCTTTCTTCACATCCGATTCCCTGGCAAGATGCGTCAGCATCACAATGGGCACCGAGCTTTCAAATCTCCTCCCCTTCTGATGGACGGATTTTATGCTGATGCCGTGTTTACCGAGCACGCCCGAAATCTTTGAAAACACGCCCGGACGGTCTACTGCAGAAAACCGGATGTAATAATTTGTCTGTATTTCATCCATGGACAATATGGACGCCTTCCTTACCATGCCCTGCGTGTAGGATAAAATCGGAATTCGTCCTTTTGCGCCATATAAAATGTTGCGGGCAATATCGACAATATCGCTGACCACCGCGCTGGCAGTGGGCATCATGCCCGCCCCATGCCCGTAAAGCAATATATCGCCGGCCATGTCTGAAGAAACAGTAATTGCATTGAGTGACCCGTTGACATTTGAAAGCAGGTTGTCGACAGGAATCATGGTGGGATGCACTCTTAATTCAATTTTATTACCCCTGTCCTTGCCAATCGCCAGAAGCTTGATCCGGTAACCGAATTCTCCGGCAAAAGCGATATCCATCGGTGTGATATGGGTAATCCCTTCTACATAGATTTTATGAAAGTCAATCTTCATGCCATACGCAAGCGCCGAAAGAATGGCAAGTTTATGCGCTGCGTCCATGCCTTCGATGTCAAGGGTTGGATCTGCCTCTGCATACCCCTTTTCCTTGGCTTCAGCAAGAGCGTCGTCAAATGTGCTCCCATCGTCGGTAATTTTTGTTAAAATATAGTTGCACGTACCATTTAAAATTCCCGTCATGGATTGAATATGATTGCCGACCAGTGCTTCTCGTATGGTTTTGACAATG
>JAABPS010000017.1 GCA_011391835.1 Desulfobacteraceae bacterium | reverse complement strand
AATTATTATCAAAGAGTCAGCCCCGTCAATTATGTTTTAGGCAAAGAATCCAGAGATGATTTTATTTCGCGTCATGTTGGCAGTTATCCGGCTATTAAATTTATCAATCAGTTCACACCGGCAGATTCTAAGATCCGCCTGGTTTTTCTTGCCAGACGCGGGTATTATCTGGACAGGATATATGAAGATGATCCAAGCGTAGGAATGAATTTTATTCGCGGTCTCGTGGCGGCGTCAATAAATGAACAATTTTTCCTAAAGCATATCTATTCACTTGGTTACACTCACTTGCTTGTCCGCTCTGATTTATTTAATAAGTTTCTTCAGGATAATTATTCCGCGTACGAGCGTAGATTATTAATTCAGCGCATGGAAAAAACGATGAATATTATTTATAATGAAAACGGGTATGCAGTATATGAAATAAAATAAAGTTGATGATGATTATCATAATGAACATCAAAACATTACATAATTTCATTAATCAACAGGCTTGATATTACAGATTAGAAAAGCTATACATTTGTGGGAATATTTAGGGTGCTAAATGAAGACTAATCCGGATATTACTATTCTTATACCAACCTACAACGAAGGAGCAATCATCGCTGATGTTATAAAGCGTGTTCGCGAAACCATGAACCGGTTGAAGCGCGATTATGAGATACTAGTCATCAACGACGGTTCAAAAGATGATACACCTCTATGGGCAAAAAAAGCCGGCGCTCGGGTAATCTCGCACCCATACAATATCGGCAATGGCGCCGCAATTAAAACAGGCATACGTCAGGCAAAAGGGTCAATTCTCGTCATGATGGATGGAGACGGCCAACACAATCCGGAAAATATTCCCGTATTGCTGAAAAAAATAGTTCATTACGATATGGTTGTTGGAGCTCGCAGAGGAGATTCGGAATCCGATATCCACCGCGATTTGGCAAATAGATTATACAACCTTTTCGCGTCCTACATTTGCAAAAGAAAAATTCAGGATTTAACTTCCGGATTCCGCGCAATCAAAGCGGGTATTGCGCGACAATTTGTTTCTTTACTACCTAACACTTTTTCCTATCCGACCACTATCACGATGGCCGTTTTGCGGTCTGGTTATAGCCTTGCGTATGTGCCAATCAAAGCAAACCGCCGCGTAGGAAAGAGTAAGATCAAACTGCTTCGTGACGGCTCCCGCTTCCTGTTGATTATTCTTAAAATCGCCACCCTCTTCTCGCCCATGAGAGTTTTTCTGCCTGTAAGCTTTATCATGTTTCTGGCGGGCGTCAGCTACGGCCTCTTCAGAATCCTTTTTATAGCTGGAAATTACGGTCCGACATCAGCCATGCTTATAACAATGTCTGTGGTCGTCTTCATGGTGGGGCTTGTGTCTGAACAAGTCGCCCAACTGCGTTACGAAAGAAGCGAAAAAAGAGATTGATGTTAAGCCTGCAAAGCACCATTTAACAATTCTAACAATATAAAAAATCACTTAAATTAACATTTTGTAATTGCGGATGAATGTTGGCATTACATTAGGCTAAATATTATAGTTATTTAGTCCTCTTAGAAACATCTTGACAAGTATTTTTATTATGTTATGAGTAGTATAACTACTCACTAGGGTATAGCGATGGATGGTCTTTTTACAGGTCTTATCTCGTCAAAAACCAGAATAAATCTGCTGGTACGCTTTTTTTTCAATCCCGGCACAAAAGCTTACCTCAGAGAACTTTCTAAGGATCTTCACGTTTCCTCAAACGCTGTCCGCGAAGAACTAAACCAACTTACAAAAACAAAACTTCTCACCTCGGAAAAAGACGGACGCAACGTCTATTACACGGCAAACGAAAAACATCCTCTTTTCCCGGAATTAAAATCAATGGTGAGCAAAGTTATCGGGCTGGATAAGGTCGTCGAAAGCATTCTTACAAGACTGGGTGAGCTGGAAAAGGCTTACCTTATTGATGATTATGCCGAGGGCAAAGATACCGGCATCATAGATTTAGTACTTGTAGGTAATATCGATCAATACCATTTGAGTGACTTAAGCAGAAAAACTGAACGCTACATCAAGCGCAAAATCCGTTCCCTGGTTTTAACCAGAGAAGAATTTATAGCATTTAAACCGAAATTGGAAAATCGGCCATATTTTCTAGTGTGGGAGCGTATGGAGAATTGATAACCTTCTCCATACGGATTAAATTATCTTTAAAACCTACGGTTACAATATCCAAATTGTAACTTACGGGGCGGAGCTGAATAAAGTCATCGTTTTTATGAACACATTATTTAAATCAGTTTACACTCCAGAGTCAGCAATTCGACACCCCATAAAACTTCTGCGAGAGATGTTTCGCGATTTGCTTGCGTCACGTGAGTTGGCCTGGAGGCTTTTTGTGCGTGATGTCAGTGCACGGTACCGACAAAGTTTTCTCGGTTATTTATGGGCTTTTCTACCGCCTATCGTCGGTACCTTCACTTTCGTTCTGTTGAATAGGAGCGGAATTCTTAATGTAGGTAATATGCCACTTCCTTATCCAGCCTACGTGATGATTGGCACGCTTCTGTGGCAGGTTTTTGCAGATGCAATCAACAGCCCGATCAAAGCTGTAACGGCCGCCAAAACAATGCTGGCAAAAATCAACTTTCCACGTGAGGCAATTTTGATTTCCGGAATGTTAGAAGTGTTGTTTAATTTTACAATCCGTTTGGTTTTGCTGATCACCATATTTATTTGTTACGGAATTGTGCCGCCAATGACTATGCCGTTAGCCCTGATAGGCGTTTTCGCAATTTTTTGTTTGGGTTTTATGATCGGAATCATTCTTACCCCCATAGGCTTACTTTATACTGATATAGGGCAGGCGCTAAGCATGGTGCTTTCTTTCTGGATGCTATTTACACCCGTGGTTTACACACCCCCCACCACCGGTATTCTGGCCCAATTGACACTATTGAACCCGGTCAGTCCGCTTATCGTTACCACGCGTGAATGGCTGGCAATCGGTACGGCAAGTAATTTGCTTCCTGCTTTGATTGTTTTCCTGGTCACTATTGTTCTTCTATTTGTCGGTTGGCTGCTTTACCGCTTGGCAATGCCTATCCTCGTGGAACGAATGGGTGGATGAGACTACAATTGATCTTTTTTGCTGGATAAGATGAACAACGAAGTATTAATAAGAGTTGATGGCGTGTCGAAGAAATTCTGCCGTAGCCTGAAGAAATCATTGTGGTATGGCTTAAAGGATATAGCCAGCGAGGCTGTGGGGCGAAATGGTGGACATGACCACCTTCGCTCTGAGGAATTTTGGGCAGTGAATGATGTCTCTTTTGAACTGCAACGCGGCGAGTGTCTGGGGCTAATCGGCAGGAACGGGGCTGGAAAGACCACCCTGCTCAAGATGCTCAATGGCCTGATCAAGCCGGACAAAGGCCAGATTGAAATGCGCGGTCGTGTCGGGGCACTCATTGCTTTAGGAGCGGGGTTTAATCCAATATTGACGGGGAGAGAAAACATTTATGTAAACGCAGCAGTGCTGGGACTTAGCAAAAAGCAAACTAATAACAAGCTAGAAGAAATCGTGGAGTTTGCTGAAATGAATGAGTTTATAGATGCGCCGGTACAGAGTTATAGCTCAGGGATGGCTGTGAGGTTGGGTTTCGCAGTTGCTTCAATGTTGGAACCAGATGTACTATTGATTGATGAGGTACTCGCAGTTGGGGACATTGGTTTTCAAACAAAATGTTTCAATTTATTGAATAAGCAATCTCATAAATCGGCTGTTGTTTTTGTATCGCACGCGATGCCCCAAGTGGCACGTATCGCAAACAAAATCACCGTAATGGAAAATGGATTAGTCATCTCCCAATCGAATGATATTGCTATTGGCATTGAGCATTATAATGATTCATTCAAGAATGAGGAGGTAGCTGTTGCCGGTAGCGGAAAGGCCGTGATTGAGCGAATCCGTTTATATGGAGGAAATGCTTCTGACGATCAATCTATCCCTATTGTCCACTATGGAGGTGATTTAACGATTGAATTGGATTATCGATTGGCTGCCGATGTTCAGGCGTGTGTGATTGCTGTTGGTATTTTTGATCAATCCATGCGCATGGTTGCCCAATCATTTTCAAGAGCATCAGGGATTTACTTTGAAAATAATCACGAAACAATAAAAACAAAAATCGTTATTCCAAGAATCCCTTTTGCGCCTGGTCTCTACAATGCGACTTTGGGATTTACGGAGAAGGGGCAACTGGGGCAATGGGGAGAACACCTTGCGAGATACGAAGCTCTAAAGTCATTTAAAGTCATTGGCAATTCAGTCTTATCATCAAGCTATGCACCGGTTGTGCTTGAAGCCACTTGGTTATAACCCGTGCACGTGTCGTATAGTTCGTGCAAATTAAACTTGGGAAGAATTATAATATGGAAATTGGATTATTTCAGTATATGTCAAAATATTTTCCAAATCTAATCATTAACCATTTCGTCAATGCAATTCCCCATGGCATCCTTTCTACACAACTTTCTCCTAAATGTAGATATAAGAAAATTGATATTGGTCTAAGTGATTTGAAAAGTTGGTGTAATAGATATGTCCCGGATTGGAAAACATCATTCGGAGATATACGCCACAAAAAGCTGATTGAGTTTTTCTGCAGTTATAATTTGCTAAAACTACATCCGACCGATGCTTTAATGGATGTTGCTGGTGGTACTCAGGGTTATTTAAAAACAGTCGAAGTTGCTCGTCGAATTCTTCAGGATCGAGCCATACAAAATTGTACAATCACAGCGTTGGGAACAGATGTAGATTATATCGAAAGTGACGCAGGCGATATCCCTTTGCCAAACAACAGCATAGAAAAAATCTCGTGCCACCATTCATTTGAGCATTTGCAGAATGATGCTGATGTACGGTTTATATGCGAAGTTAAAAGAATATTAAAGCCTGGTGGCATGTGTTGTATTGTTCCTCTATTTTTAACAAAGCATTTTTTCGAGATCACAGATGAACTAACGCTAAGTAGGAAATACAGTGATATTTCTTTCCGTATAATAGATCCAACCGCTACACTTCCCGGTGGACGATTTTCTGGTAATTACGCTCGAACGTACAGTCTTGAAGCATTTAACAGTAGAATTCTTGATCACCTTGAATCCATCCAATGGGATATTGATATTTTTGAAGTTCTTTTAGATGGCCGATCGGCACCATATCCTGACATTCCGTGTAATCAAAATGTTGCAAGTGTTAACTTTCCTTACCGATGCTTTCTGATTACAAAGAAAGCAATTAATGGCACAGCTTGACAGTGAACATAACGAGATTTATCACAATCCTCTGAATAATTAGCAAATACAATGTCTGCAAACAAACATAAACCTGCGCTGAAAAGTGAAATGAACATTGAAGAGTGGAACTTATTCAGGATGGCATTACTTCAGCGTCATTTGCATGAATGCCTCACATATTTTCTTCATGTCAGCCAGGCGGGTAATCACAGACCTTATTTGAGTACAGGAAACAAATTGTACAGTGGGAATCTGTCAATTCTGGACGGCATTTGCAGCCGCTTGATGGGAGAATCTGTCGCCGCGAAGAAAAAGTTTGCAACGCATATTCATCCGCTTCAATACGCTGAAATTCTCTCTCGCGCATACAGATTGTGGAAGACTGGGTCTATTGCCGCAGATTCTCATCCCAGAACACTTCCAAAGGGAAAGTCCTATGAGGAATGGTTTCGCACAGGCGGCGGTATGGAAAAGTATTGGCCGGTGCATGAACTCAGAAAATGGCTTTTAAAATACGGGGCAAACTACTTTCGGCATAGCCTTTTACACGGTAGCGTGGGTACTCTCGACGACAAGAACGGTTTTAGTGATTTGGATTTGGCACTTATCATTAAAGAAAATATCCTTGTCAATAAAAAAGCCTTGGTTGAATTGCGACAAAGAGCACGCCAAATACTGATTTTCACCTATGCATTCGATCCGCTGATGCACCATGGTCCCTATTATCTTACTGAGCTCGATTTACCACTGTATCCACAAGGATTGCTTCCGCTTGTTGTCTATGAAAACGGCGTGTGCCTTCATGAGGGTGATGAGCCCATATATGTTAAACCATATAATTCAGAATACTTTACTGACTCGTTGATTTCAGGTTTCGCCGATAATTATAAACAATGGGCGAATGTTAATCAGTGTATTGTGGATCCTTGGGATGTCGAGTTAATTCTTGGAATCACAATGATATTACCAGCCCTGTGCTTGCAACGAATTAATCACATATTCAGATACAAGCGTGACACTTTTGCTGTGGCAAAAATGGCCTTCACGGAAGAGCAGTGGCGGCCAATCGAGATTGCATCAGAAATCAGATCAAGCCTTCCTGCACGTTATCGTCCCTCTCGCGTGCTTGTTAATATCGCTGGCTTGAGCAGGAATCCCGGGATGCTGGTGAAGAAAGCACTTTATCATCCCAAATCCAAACAAGCACTTGAGTTTGCGAGATATAAAGCCGGCAAGGACTTTGCCAAACAAGCATCGGTGTTGATCCAATCCATGCAAGCAAAAATAACCAACATAGATGCTGAAAAGAGAAATAGATCAGAGGATTTTTTATGTGCCTTAGGTAATATCCAAACCGGTCCATTTACTGACGAACCATTCAAAGCTACGTCGGCTGATTATATAACCGCTGAAGACTATTTAGTTGATCGCTGGACTAAACCCAATAAACGTCCTATTGCTATTTATAAACTTGGCTCTGTAGGTGCGGTTGGCCATTCGGATCTTGATTTTGTCTTGGTCTGGCCGGATGGTCAGCCGATATGCTACAAAAACTACCAGCAAATTGAATATCCTAAATCGATTCAACCGTATATAGTTCACCCTCCCTATTTCTGCACGCCGAAACTTTGGAAGAAACTTGCTGGTTGGTACCCTGCTTTTCGACTCCAGCACCTGTGGGGTGAACAACTGGATCTGCATGAAGTGCCGGATAGTGCTTATAAGGGAATTGCGCTCGGGCATCTTGCGGCCTCGCTTCACACGAAACTCCCCGAAGATTTGTTTCTATTTGCACTGCAGAAACCTCTTCGGCTTCGGGTCATTATCAACACCTTACACAGCTTCAAGTATACCTGCCAGTTATCTGCTATGGCAGGCATAACTCTGCCATTAGAAATCACTGGTCTAGCGACCAGAATTGAGCAACTGAGAGAGAACTGGATCGAGAGTATACCTAAACCTTTTGATGAACTTCAACAGTTGTGTGTTGCAGTTTGTCATGCTCTCCAAATTATTCATGACTGGTGTATTGAAGCGGTGGATATATCTTGCAAAACACGAGAAAATACTGATGAACCTCCGATTCACTTACTCAACCTGAGTGCTTATGCCCGGCATGCGTCATCCTACTACTACAAGACAGGATTAACTCCTCGGCTTTTAACGCCCGGCCTGGCTCGATTTCTTTCTCTTTGCACTGTTTTTGAGCCTCAGATGCTGCGATCTTTCATTAAGCTTGGTAAGCTGCCGAAGGTATCAATTAAGGAGTCGATTTACACTGAAGGGTTGAAACTTTTTGCTGCCACTTCTGTAGAGTATGCTGATATTATGATTCCTTTGGGTATTCCTGCAACAAAGTACTACAGTTTGGGATATAGCCCTAAACAAAGTTCGATCAACAAAAGCGATAGCTTGCTTGCATTACCTCGTTTAGGCCGGTTGATAAAAAGAGCGCTATCAAAGACTCGCGAAACGCGTTCGTTGTGTTGGATAGCCGACTTTATAAATAGTTCTAATATCATCCACAAGCTAAAGGCACGTGTAAATTATTTCAAAAAGTTTTGTTATCTGTATCCACGCATTCGACTGTTTAAGTTATTAAATCCGAATAAACAAGTCATAATTATATCACAATTGATGCACATGGGAGATATTGTCGCTTGTGAACCCGTGGCTCGGCAGTTACGTGAAAAATCGCCAGGTGCCTATATTATCTGGTGTGTAGATATTCGTTATAAGGAGCTTGTAGAGTCAAATCCGCATATTCAACATGTATTCAGTGTGCAGTGTATGTGGGAATGGTCCCGCTTGCATGAATCAGATTTATTTGATTCTGTGATTGACTTAAACGTTCACGAAAGGCGCTGTTCGCGATGTAATATACAGTTGTATAAGCATGGAGCCGCACGGGCAATTAGAGGAGGAACTCAATATCGCTACAACTCACTCCAGGAGGCCTTTACAAAGGGGGCTGGATTTGAAATAATACCGGACGGACCGATGGTATATTGTTCAAAGAATATTATTCGTAAAATTGATTCTCTTTCTTTGCCATCTTTTTTTATATCCATTCATTGCAAATCGAATGAAGAATGTAGAGATATACCTCGAGGGAAGTGGATAGAAATAGTACATTACCTGTGTGACACTCTTCATGTAAATGTTGTAGAAGTGGGGTCTATGGCATTTGCTTCGATAGAATCGCCTCGCTACTTTGATTATTGCAAAAAATTGAGCATCCTTGAAACGGCAGAAGTGATACGCAGATCAGCCTTGTTTATTGGCATAGATAGCGGGCCGGCACATTTGGCGAATGCGGTTCGGACCCCCGGGATTTTGCTTATGGGGCAATATCTTGCGTATACGAGATACATGCCATACACTGGTTTCTATACTGATCCCCGGAATGCAGATTTATTGTGGGCTGATGGTCCGGCAGCAATTTTGGCGGTTTCCACTATTATAAAGGCTCTCAATGAATGCCTGCAAAACAAGATAACGGGGGCTAATTTGATTTGAACCTGAAAAACATTAATGCTTTGTTGAAAATATTAAAATACAGAAAAAACATAGGCTATTGCCCTATTTGTGAGGGCATGACCCTTTTTATAGAATATTCAAGTTGGCTTCGGGATAACTATCGATGTCTGCGTTGTGACTCTACACCACGACAACGAGCAATCATGAAAGTCTTAAAAGAAAAGCACCCTCACTATTCGACAATAAATATTCATGAATCATCTCCATATGGTCCAGCTTCATCCAAGCTTAAGCGTGAATGTCCCCACTATATCGCAACACATTATTTTCTTGATGTTCCCCTCGGCAGTTATAAAGATGACGTGCGATGCGAAAATCTTGAATGCATGACTTTTGAAAACGAAACTTTTGATCTTATAGTTACTCAAGATGTGTTAGAGCATGTATTAAATCCTGCAAAGACGTTTCGCGAGATTGCAAGGACTTTAAAACCAGGTGGTTCGCATGTATTCACGGTGCCATATTACTCTGGAAATAAAACCATTGTCCGTGCTCAAAAAACATCGGAAGGCATCAGATTTCTCAAAGAAAAACAGTTTCATGGCAATCCTATTGACAATGCTGGTTCTCTTGTTGTAACAGAGTGGGGAAATGATCTGATCGAATATATAATCAAACACAGTGGCATGTCCACAACCGTGCATTGCATTGTTGATCGTTGGTTGGGCATTGATGGTAAATTCTTAGAAGTATTCGTGAGTAGAAAACCGCTATGAAAACCGATATCACAGACAAAGTGAAACTAATCGCATTTTATCTGCCACAGTACCATCCCATCCCCGAGAACGACGAATGGTGGGGAAAAGGATTTACGGAATGGAACAATGTCAAAACCGCAGTTCCCCGATTTCACGGACATTATCAACCACATACTCCTGGGCAACTCGGCTATTATGACCTGCGTGATGAGAGGGCAAGAGCCGCCCAGGTCGAGCTTGCGAGAGAGCATGGCATACAAGGCTTCTGCTATTACCATTACTGGTTCAATGGCAAGCGTCTTCTCGATCTTCCTTTTAACGAGGTGTTAAAAACTGGCGAACCGGACTTTCCTTTTTGTATCTGCTGGGCAAACGAGAACTGGACACGCCGTTGGGACGGAACTGATCAAGA
Organism: Desulfobacteraceae bacterium; assembly: GCA_011391835.1. Classification (GTDB taxonomy): domain Bacteria; phylum Desulfobacterota; class Desulfobacteria; order Desulfobacterales; family JAABPS01; genus JAABPS01. The sequence continues at coordinate 7,416 of JAABPS010000017.1, read as the reverse complement.
AATTCTCATGGAACAGCGCTACAGTGATGAGGACAGTCTTAATTTTATAAATGACCTTATTCCTGCATTTCGCGATAAGCGGTACATTCGGGTTAATGGCAGGCCGCTATTACTTGTCTATCGAACTGGCCTTCTGCCTGATCCACGTCGCACCTCAGAAATCTGGCAAGAAGCTGCGCATAAAGCTGGTGTTGATAATCTTTACCTGGCACGGGTCGAAAATTTCATGCATGGAGAGGAGTCAAACCCTGAGGATTTAGGCTTTGATGCAGCAGTGGAGTTTGCTCCATATTGGAAAAGCATAGGGGGTAGGGTTAACCCGCAAGATACCAGTAAAATTGAAGTAGTCCGGTCTGACAAGGGACTTCACGTTTACGATTATGAGTACTGTATGGCAGATATGCTGCAACGCGAGCTTCCTGCATACAAATTTTTCAGATGTATTTTCCCAATGTGGGATAATTCTCCCCGGAGAAAAATCGATCCAACTGTTTTCATAAATTCATCACCAGGAAAATATCAGCGGTGGCTGTCTCGGATAATCAGGCAGACAGCTGACAGGTATGCCGCGGATGAACGAATTGTCTTTATTAATGCCTGGAATGAATGGGGCGAGGGGTGTCATCTTGAGCCGGATATCATGTATGGCATGAAATATCTTGAAGCAACCAGGGATGCCTTACTGCTTGCTCACTTTGATATAGATTTATCAGATATGTCAGATAGTGATATATCGCTGGCAAAACGTCTTTTTTTATCCCTGCGTCAAACTGAGGAGGCGTACTATATCGCTATTAACAAGACTATAGAAATCAATAAATTACAGCAAAATATTTATAAAATCCTCAATTCTAAAAGTTGGAAAATTACTGCACCATTAAGAAAAATATTATCATTGTTAAACCAATAAGCTGCAAGCATTAAGATTTGGGCATCCTCAGTTTATGATAATCAAAGATCGATAATTTATTACTTGCCTGATAAATGATTTGTATGAAAGTTAGTATTCCCGAAATTTCTATAATCATCCCGACAAAAAATGGCGCCTTACTCATCGACCGGGTACTGCAGGCGGTCTTCACACAGAAAACATCCTTTAGCTATGAGGTCATCATTATCGATTCTGGTTCCACGGATGAGACACTACAACTCGTACAACGATACCCTGTACGCATATGTCGGATTCCACCCGAAGATTTCAGTCATTCGCGTACCCGCAATTACGGAGCAAAGCTTTCATTTGCCCATCACTATATTGTTTTCATAAATCAGGATGCGGTTCCGTGCGGAGAACTCTGGTTGGACAAGCTAGTTGAAAGCATCGAGTTTGAGCCTGGCATCAAAGCAGTCTGCGCCACGGAATTGATCGAGGGCAAGGCATATTACAATATTTCCGGCGTCGCATCCTATGTGTTCAGGAGTGTAAATACTAAGGGAATTCATATAATTGCCGCACATATCCTTGAAAAGCTGCCTGATCTGCCCAAGTGGCAACGGCGGGCACTGTTCCCTTTTACCTCCGTTTGCGCGATGTTCGACAAGCAACACTTCATGAACCATTCCTTCGATGAAAACGTACTATGGGGCGAAGACCTCCACTGGGCAGTGTGTAATTCCCGGGAAGGATACGCTTCCGGATGTACCACGCTGGCCTGTGTCTATCATCACCATAACTACGGCAAGTCGGAAAGACGGATGATTCGCGCACACACAGTCCGTCTCTGCAAACAGCTGTTCGACTCCCCCGTTGTAGATCCACATTTGCTAGCTCTTCTCAACTTCATCATGAGATGGAAGATCACGACGCTGCTGCGAAAAACACATTCGTTCATTACGAATCTGTGCAACAGGAATATGAAGCTATAATGATTAGATTTAATTATGATACATCCCGACTACATAAAACATTGTAAAATTGTTTTTTTCATAGTATTTTTTGCATATGTTTGCGCAATGATAAAGCTATACCCACACTATAGGTTTTCGACTTAATGTATTTAATGATAACAGGGAAGGATTTATCCATCAATGACTGTAAAGCGCAATGTCTTGGTTCTCGGTGGTAATGGGTTCATCGGTTCGCATCTAGTTGACAAACTACTTGCCGAGGGCAATGGAGTAAGGGTTTTTGACAAATACGAGGAGCATTACCGTAAACCGCTGGCTCGTGTAGATTATCACTTCGGCGACTTTGGTAACAGGAGCTTGTTGGCGGGTGCACTGAAAGACATGGATGTTGTATTTCATCTGATCAATACCACTTTACCTCAGACTTCCAATGACGACCCCGCCTTCGATGTGCAGTCAAATGTCATTGAAACACTCTTTTTACTTGAGCAATGCGTCAGTAAGAGCATTAAAAAGATTGTATTTGTTTCTTCCGGCGGCACTATCTACGGCAGGCCTGCGGCTCTTCCAGTCGCCGAGGAGAGTCCGATGGAGCCCGAATGCTCCTATGGAATAATCAAACTAACCATCGAAAAGTATCTTGCTCTCTTCAATCGTCTCCACGGATTGGACTATGCCATCGTTCGACCATCGAATGCTTACGGTAGCAGGCAGAACCCGGACAGCATTCAGGGGGCGATCTCAGTATTTCTCGGTAGGATTGTAAGGGGTGAGCAGCTAGAAATCTGGGGTAATGGTGAGGTTGTTCGTGATTATATTTATGTCGAAGATCTTGTTGATGGAATTCATAAGGCGGCAATCACCGCCACGGCAGACAGGATTTTCAACCTGGGGAGCGGATCCGGATATTCGCTGAATCAAATTCTGGCGATCATCAAAGCCGTAACAGGTAATAATGTGAGTGTTTTATACAAAGCGAATAGGGTGTTTGACGTACCTGAAATATTTTTGGATATAACCAGGGCAAGGAAGTTGCTGTGCTGGGTGCCTGCTACTTCACTGGAAATTGGAATCAAGAAGACCTGGGCGTTCATTAAAAAGTTGCAGCTGCGCAATGAGCAAACGTTTCAGGGTTCGGTTCGTCCGGATAAGGAATAATGTGTGAAAATTCTCCTTACTACTCACCAATTTTTGCCAGACTATTCCACCGGCACAGAGATTCTCGCTTTTGAAACAGCCAGGGAACTGCAGCGACTCGGCCATGGGGTTTCGGTTTTTACGGGTTTCCCCTGCAGGAAAAAACTCAAGGACTCGGAACGATTTGACAGCTATCATTACGAAGAGATACCGGTAGAGAGGTTTCAACATGATTTCGTTTCCATGGGGGGGCAAACAAACATTGTTGAAGCAGAATACAATAACTTATTCTTTGCTGCCTATTTTAGAAAGTTTCTCCAAAAGCTGCAACCGGATATAGTTCATTTTTTCCATCTTAAGAGACTTTCTGCGTCTGCGGTTGATGTATGTCATGATCTTGGCATACCCACAGTATTAACTCCGACGGATTTCTGGCTTGTCTGCTTTACCTATCAACTGAGAGCGCCTGGAAATCCGCTTTGCACTGGCCCCGATTGCAAGGGGATAAACTGTCTTCGTCATATGGTGGCGAGGACTCAACCACCGGCAGTAAATTTTCTGATGGAAAGGCTGCCTGACTGGCTGGTTTACGCACTGATCCGACTCAGCAAAACTGCATTTTGTGCTGGCAGCAATTACTTTCGCTATGTACGGGCGCTGGTGGAACGTCCTGCGTTTATGAGACAGCGGATGAACAGGCTGAGCAGGGTGATAGTCCCCACCCGAATGATGGCTAAAATCCTAACAGAACATGGGCTATTGTCGGAGAAAATCACTTACAGTCCATTCGGTATAAACCAGAAACCTTTTCTATCGCGCGTCAGGAAAGAAGCAACAGATCGTCTTATTGTCGGCTATATCGGCACCTTGGCAGAGAGCAAGGGAGTCCATCTCCTTCTGAAAGCCTTGCGTTCTTTGTCTGATAACGAACAGGTGGATTTGAAGATTTACGGAAGAACCGATGAATTTCCTGAATACTCTGCAGAATTGATGCGCATTGCTAGTGATGACTCCCGTATAGTATTTTGCGGCACTTTTCCAAACACCCAGATTGGTGATATCTTCTCAGGTATCGATGTGCTGGTAGTGCCGTCAATCTGGTACGAAAATACGCCCCTGGTCATCTATTCCGCATTTGCGGCCGGCTGTCCGGTTATCGCTTCCAATCTTGGGGGAATGTCTGAAGTGGTACACCATGGTAAAAACGGCCTACTATTTGAATCAGGGAATGTGTCCGAACTAGCGAAAGCCCTTAATCAACTCTCCAATAACAGAGAATTACTCCGCAGACTTGCTGATAACGTACAGCAGCCTAAATCGATCGAAGCTTACGTGGCAGAACTGGTTTGCATTTACGCGAATGTCATTGAAGAAATTATTGGCGTTCCGAGTGTTAGGTAATTCTAAGCAGAAATTTAACTTGAATTGGTGGCACCAAAAATAATCGCATTCGGGATATAGAAAACATTCGTGATGGACAAGAGTGTTTACTATAGCGGTGATCTTGAACGATATCATCAATATTCAGTAAACCGATAGGTGGATCTAAGATACCTGCTGATCCAGCAAACCTTTATTTTACTTGACCTTCGGCAATCCATGTTTTAACAACATGATCAATTTATGATGTATGATAGAGTGCACCGAATAAAATGTTCGCGAAGAAACGGTACTGTTTTTTTGTATTTCGTACCTTAACCGGACCAATTCTTTGCGTTTGAACCAAAGAGCGTTCAAGCAGGATTTGTAAATATCGGTCCAAATATGCCGGTCCCACTTCACCACGGAAAGGGCTAGCCCTTCTATCGTCAACAACAGGAGATGAAGGGGTATTAAAAGATAGGCGAGAAAACCGGGATAGCACAAAAGCATCACATAACTTTTATTCCGTTCACTCAGAGCTCGTCTGCGATAGGTGGTCTGCAGCGTACTGTTAATTACCTTGCCACCACCAAGGCTTTTGCCAACCCAATGATTGAAGCCAGACTTAGCAAGAGCAATTACCGGGTATCCCTTTAATCGGGCAAAACAGCACAGATACATGTCTTCGGCAATACTTTCGAACCACTCCGGAAATCCACCCAATTCATCCCATAACTTTTTGGGAAACCACATGCAGGCTCCTATTACCATACCAACCTCTCGACGTGATTTGTCTTTATTAGGAATCGGGTTAAGAAATAAATCAAACAAACTGCCGATATCCAAAAGCTCGCCCGTCTGTATATTATATTGTGGCAGTCCGATGATGCCTTTTATATTTTCTTTAGTGGCATAATTATAAAGAGTTGAGAGCGCGTCTGCATGAAGTTCGGCATCATTATTCAACAAAAGAATAAATTCACCTCTCGCCGTGGCGACCATACGATTATTGCTGACGCAAAACCCAACATTGTTTTTGCTTTTTATCAATTGCACATTGGGAAATTTATCGCACACAATTTCCACTGATCCATCTGTCGACGCATCATCATGAACAATCACTTCTATGGGAAATGTAAGATTTTGATTAAAAGCAGCTTGCAGGCAAGCATCTATAACATTTATACCGTTATAGTTGGCAATACAAATAGAGCAGATGGGTCTTTCATCATCTTTTTTTAAAGAGGTATTTTCTTTATCCATTCCCATGTCCGTTTCAAGCCTTCGTTGATTCCGACAACCGGTTGCCAGCCAAGTTCTCTTTTAATCAACGAATGGTTCAGAACAACCGACTTTACATCAATAGCGCGTCCCGGCCGGTAAATTTTGTTAATTTTCTGCTTTGTTACTATTTCGATTAGATCGCATAGCTGCTTGATGCCAATACTTTGACCGGCGGAAACATTGAAAATGCGATACTTTTCTTGTTGCTTTTCGGGCTGCATACACGCCAAACACGCGGCAACAAAGTCGTCAATATAGAGATAATCTCTGATAACCCCGCCGTCCCCCCATGTTTCTATAGGCTCGTCTCTCCTAAGCTTCTCCAGCATACTGCGAATAATACCAAATCCGGAAACATATGGCTGATATGGCCCATAAAGATTTTATGGCCTTAGTATAGTTATATGGTTATCAACTTGATTACTGTAGGCATGCAAAAAACCTCGATTGCTGCCTTCCCCGCCCCATGATACGAGATAGGCGTAACTGGACTTGATTCAGAAACCGGGATTGACTTTGGATTGCCGTAAATCGTTCCCCCGGAAGAAACATAAACCAAGCGAACCTGATTGTAACCCTGAAATATATTAAGAAATTTAAGAAAAGACAGCAGGTTTAACTCTCCCTCCCGCGAAGGGCTTCTTGCCGTTGTTGTCGGAACGCTGCCTGAAACTAAGTAAAATACATTTGCACATCGCTGTAAAACTTCTCGTAAAATAGATTCTTCGGAAAGCGCGCTTCTGTAAAATAAAATATTATCCTTGTCTTTTTGGTCAGGGGCATTGATGTCAATTACATGGACTTTATACCCAGCCTTCAAAAGGGATTTCTGAAGCTGACACCCCACATACCCCATTCCGCCAACCAGAAGCACTTCTTTAAGATTCATTTTTTATTCCTATCAATTTTTCATAAACGCCAATATATCTTTCCGCGCAGTCATCCCAAGTGCCAATTTCTTGCCGCACCCATTCAGAGGCCGCCATGCCCATTTTTATATTATTGTTTCTGTTACTCAGCCATTTTAAACCTTCCTGAAAATCTTCTCTCTTATTCACAATCCATCCCGTTTTCCTATGTTCTATCATATTTATATGGGCCGGAATATCAGATGCGATAATCGGCAGTTTAGCCGCCATCGCTTCCAACATGGCCTGCGGACGTCCTTCATCATGCTCACTCAACGTAATCAATCCGGCTGCTTCAGGAAACCATTGATCTCGAAGTACGGCCGGATGAGTCGGACCATGATAATGGACCCACTCCGGAATTTTAATTTTTTCTTGCATTGGCCCAAAAAGATGGAGTTCGCTTTCACCTCCAAATGCATGCTCACCCCAGGAAAAGAGATGGCCAATTTTTTTATTCGTAACGCGTAATACGGCTATCCATTTTCTTCGCGTTTGCAGTGATGCCGCGTTTCTCTTTATATCAAACCACATATCCTTCACTCCAAAGGGAACAGGGGTAATTTCAGCAATATCGCCAAAGTGTTCTTTTAATCCGTTAACCATCCAATCCGCATTGGGAGCAAGAATACAACGACGCTGACGTATAACTTTTCGCAGCAAAGAAACCATAAACGGCAACCGGAGCAAACCATAATCGCTTCCTAAAACAGAGATAACGGCGGGTTTCAATATGCCCCACAGAGGAAGCACGTTTTGAAGCCAATTAACATGTATAACGTCTGCTTCAACATTACGCTTATATACTTTGCGTAATTTGGCAAGCAATGTTTTCGCAACAAATAATCTATGGATTACTCTGGAACGTAATATGTGG